>JBAZGE010000127.1:0-2516 GCA_041653035.1 Candidatus Omnitrophota bacterium | reverse complement strand
AGAGCATACTGCCAACACAGCGCCGGTAAGATAAACGGCAAGAACGGCGTTTCCCGGGTTATGATAAAAAAAAGCCCCGGCAAGCAGGACATATACGGGAAGCTTTGCCCCGCAGCTCATAAACGGGATTATCAAAATAGTAATGATCCGGTCCCGGGGGCTTTTAAGCGTGCGGGCGGCCATTACCGCGGCCACGGAACAGCCGAATCCCAGCATCATCGGCATGAAAGACTGGCCGTGCAGGCCGAAAATATGCAGGAACCTGTCCATGATGAACGCCGTGCGCGCCATATACCCGGTATCCTCAAGGATAGAAATACATAAGAACAGGATTATCACCAACGGGACAAAAGAAAACACCCCTCCTACCCCGGCGATAATGCCGTCCACGGCCAAAGAACGCGGCAAGCCCGCGGGGATAACCCCGGAGGCAAAAGCGGAAAGCCGGCTGAAAAAAGTCTCAAGCCAGGACACCGGATATTCCCCAAGCTTGAAAGTTGCCTGAAAAACCGCCCAGAGAATAAAAACGAACACGGGAAGGCCCAGGTAACGGTTCAGAAGTATGGAATCGGCCCGTTCGGTTACCGTCCGGACATCGATCTCCCGGCGGACCGCCTCGGTAACGGCACCGTGTATATACCCGTACCTCTGCTCGGAAACGGCAATCTCGGCATCGCGCCCGAAATGAGTTTCGATGCGCCGGATGCTTTCCCCGGCGAGAAACTTAATGCCGGCAGACAACGAATGGTTTTCTATAAGATGATACGCGTGGGCGTCTTTTTCGATCAACTTTATCGCCGTCCAACGGGGCGAATACGCGGCTGCGAAAGCGGGATCACGCTCCAGGAGCGCGCCGACGGCCGTTATTTCCCGTTCAAGTTCCGGGCCGTAACTTACGCACCGCTGAGGCTTCTCTTTCTTTTCCACAACGGCGATCACTGCGTCAAGAAGCTCATTGATGCCTTTCCCGGAGGCGCCTGCGGTTTTCAGGAACGGGATACCGAGCACCGAAGACAGCACTTTCTCGTCGATACGGATACCCATTTTTTCGGCCTGATCAATGATATTCAGCGCCGCGACAACAGGCACGCCGAGTTCCTGGAATTGCAGGCATAGATAAAGGTTACGTTCGATATTCGTCGAATCCAAAACATCGATGATCACATCGGGTTTTCCCTCGATTATAAAATCCCGGGCGATCATTTCGTCCATAGAATACGCCGTAAGGCTGTACGTGCCGGGCAGATCGTAAATAATAAACTCGCACCCCGCATACGATCTCCTGCCCTCTTTTTTGTCGACGGTAACGCCCGCGTAATTCCCGACTTTCTGATGCGCGCCGGTCATCGCGTTAAAAATAGTGGTCTTCCCCGAATTAGGGTTGCCGGCGATTGCGGCGCGGATTATCTTATTCATCCGTCCCTTTCTTGAACATCCTCATCCCCCGGCGGCGGCGATACCTGTGCCCGGTATGCGCGACCTCTATCCCCGCCGCCTCCGACTTGCGGATGGAAATATCATACCCCCGAATCTTGATCTGCAGGGGATCACCAAGCAAAGCGCTGCGCACGACATACCCCTCTGCTCCTTCGGTAAACCCCATATCGACAAGACGCTTGCCGATCTCCTTCGGCAGGATCACCCGTTTCACCCTGAAGTTATCCCCATCCCCCAAATCGGCGATAGTCATCGCATCCGCCTTTATTATTGAAATCTAATTTCAAGTGGAGCCCCTCGGCCTAAAGGCCAAGGCTCCCTCCCCGAAGCAAAAAACACATTCCGCAGATTCCTATCCCCGGTCTGAAAACCGGGGATTTTGCGGAGGGGATTAAAACTAAAAAAATCAACCCCTGCAGCCCTTACACAATCCGAAAACCTGCATCGTGTGCCAAAGAGGCGTAAAATCACGCTCCCGGGCGAGTGTTTCCTGCAGTTTTTCAATGCCGGCATGCGCCACTTCGAAGCATTTCCCGCATTTGACGCAGACGAAATGGTCGTGGTGCCGGTGGTTATATTTATGCTCATACCGGGGGATCCCGTCGCCGAACTCCACCTTATCGGCGAGGCCCGATTCCGACAAAAGCTTCATGGTGCGGTACACGGTAGTATACCCGATCGAACGGTCCTGTTTTTTAACCAAAGCATGCAGTTCCTCGACGGACAGGTGCCCTTCGGCGGAAAGAAAAACCCGCAGTATCACGTTTCTCTGGGGTGTATGACGAAGGCCCCGGAAACGTATGAACGAATCCAGTATTTCGCATTCTTTATCCATAACAATTCGCCTGGCATCATTATTGAAAACTGTTTTCAATATAGCACCGACCAAAACCACTGTCAAGCAAAAAAGGGGACGGTTCTATTTTTTTTCGATACCGATACCGATACCCGGAAAAAAAAATAGAACCGTCCCCTTTTTTTTTCGAAAAAACCCCGCCTTTCCCGGCAGCTTTTATCCGGTTAAAATAAATAATTCATATAAACCCCGCCGAAAAACCTGTTCTTCTGATTACCGTTGC
>JBAZGE010000126.1:0-2577 GCA_041653035.1 Candidatus Omnitrophota bacterium | reverse complement strand
ATGCATTGTATATGCGCCCCAGCAATAATGGCGCCGGCCGTATCATCTGATCTTCTCTGCCTCCACCGTCCTGCAGCATAGTAGAGCCCCTCAGGCTAATTCTTACGAGGGTATTAACGCGCGGATCACGGCTGCCTTCAGTATATGCGGAAACGGCCATGATGCCTGAAGTCATCATGCCAAAGAAATAGCATATGGGAAGGAAGAAGAACCGGGAGGAGGGAAGAAATCCGTTGATCACAGTATCCGGAGGGCCGCATTCCCTTCCGCCGGATGCCAGAAATGCAAGGAATAACGCTAAAACATCCGGTATCCCGTCGATATTAGTTCCATAAGATGCCTTCCCTCCATCATTTCTCTTTTCACGAATCCCCGCCGCTTTCATCTGATCTTCGATAATATTATTAATAATCCGCATCTCAAAACCGCGTTCTTCAGCAGACAGAGGATATTCAAGGATAACCGGGCCATCAAAACATCTTTTCACATATAAATATCTTAAAATACCCTCCAGGTCCTTTCGCATTTCCTTATCCGCGAGAGGAGAAATATGTATCTTCTTTTCTCCGGAATACCTATTGCCGTGCAAATGTACTTCGACTATCCTAATCCGTCCATCCAATTTCTCAAGAAAACCCGGCAGCCTCTCCCCTCCCCTCTCTCTTGCGTGGCCGGTATCAAAAGTGAAACCTACACAGGATTCCATCCCGGCATCCAATTCTTCGAAAATAGAGTTGAATGTCTCGTTGATTTCTGCCGGATTATGCCAGATAAGCATACCGTCATTATCGATATATGCCGTATTTTCGATAGATAAAATTACGCCTATATCCATAGCGTAAACAAAAAGCGGTCTCGCTTTCAAAGCGAATTCTCTTCCAGGATGGCTCAAATGCATGGTGACTATCTTGGCCCCTATACCAGAAGCACAAATTATGCTATTTCTGATAAGTTGTATATTCGCATTATCCTTAAGGATATCTACCATAGGCGCATGCACAGTAAGCACACAACGACCGGCTCGCGCAAAATTCTTAAGCTCTACTTTAGTTTCCTCATCCAATCCAAACGGCATCTCGTTCTTAAAAACAGCCTCATACGCTCTGCATGAATACTCACGCGCTGTTTGCAAGCCCCGACGGATGCTCTCTGTATTCTGAACGTTATTCAGACCGACCAACGGGATAAAGCCCCACTTGTCATTGGCCCCGCCGTCCTTTTGCCGTTCAAAATCCCGTAAGGCTTTTACCGCCGACAAGAATACCCCGTCAGGATAATCATCGGCATCCACCGTTAATAACGGTATATTCCCGATACGCCCAGGTGACGCCTTCTTCATCCCTTTGCTATCATTATCAATTGACAAATATACCGCAACGGAAGGCTGTAAAGAAGCGTCTCTCAGGAATTCCGGCAATGCGGGATCATTGATATTGCCGTAAGTCAGAAATGAGGCCTCCCCTTTATCAACATCCGAAAACCTATAATAAGGAACACGGATAGAGCCGGACAATTTGGCAACCAATGTTTCAAGGCCTTCGTACCTTTCGCTTAAAAATAGTATCCTTTGGGCGCTAAAATGGTATTGGGCATATTTGGGATAATCTATATTATAGATGTAATACACCTTGAACTTATCGGAAATGCGGAATCCGCCACCCTCCTCCTTATTTATTTCCCCTCCCTTTCCAAGCAGCTCCAACGTTTCCCGCACCCATCTCTCATTAATAAACGGCAGGCGCGCGGAGATATCGGTTTCCGAGAAAGAATGTTTCTTTGTATAGAACAATATAATATATTTTATGATGCCGGTAAGCGCTATAGCTCTAACCCTGTCATTCTTATCCCCGAATAAGCCTTGCTCTATGTCGGCAAAAAGAGCCTTGTAATATCCGAACAAGTCTATTTCCACGGCACGTATCACTTCATCATCGTTATCTCTCCCACCCTTTCTGGAGACAATCAATTTCTTCAATAACTTTATAGCAAGAATACGTATACCCTCGGAATATTCCAGTATTTTCTCCTGGGCCTGCCTCGACAGCTTTTTGTCATCCAAGAAACACATCATCAGTTTAAATTCATTGTGCAGTTGATACCCCCCGACTTCCCACTTGCGCAGGATAAGCAGGATCTCTGCGACATCCGCATTTTGATAATGATATCCGCACACAAGCCAATCGGGATCGTACGTCCCGTCCAAAAGCTTTTTATTCTTAAGCATTTTATAAAGCCCGGTGCCGGGAAAAACTCTCACCTGATGTACGAGATGGGCTACCGCATACTGCAAACCGGTATCCACAAGAAAATCCACATTCTCTTCCAATTCGTCAATAGTGACCATCGGATCAAGAGGGATAAAACCTATACCGATTTGTATCCCCAAATTCTCAAGTATCCTTAAAGCTTTACGGTGTTCTTCCGAAGAAACTCCTTTACCATAACGTTTCAACTGTGAGTTGGAGCCGGATTCCATCCCCACAAAAACGTTTTTCATTCCTGCTTTAGACAGCTTTTCCAGGGCCGTCAGTTTTTTCTCATTCTCATTTGGAAAGGCGTTGCTTTCATATATATCTT
>JBAZGE010000125.1:0-2653 GCA_041653035.1 Candidatus Omnitrophota bacterium | reverse complement strand
TTCATCCTGCGCGATCCTTGCCAGCACCTCACTATTGTTCCGGTCCTTGATCGAACGCGAAAGTATCCGGTATATGTGATATTCGGTGATCTCGCTCTTCTGAAAAGCGCCGACCCTGGTTTTTATCGCGGCATCATTCATCGCCCGCCTTTTGTTGAGAAAATACATCCCCCCGCTCAAAATACGCCTGTTCGCTCCCCGCTTCATCCAGGTCGTATTGTTTCTCCTCAAGGATACTCCGGGCCGCAAGCATTCCCGTTTCCATGGCGTGATCCATGTTATTATAGCGAAAACGCCCGCTTCGGCCGATCAAACGCAGGTTTTTAAAACTGCCGAGATAATTTTTTACTGTTTCGGCACTTCGTTTATAATGCAGATCGTACACCGGATAAGCATACTTCTCCCGGTGCACATAATGCCGCATCACTTCTTTTTTTACGGCCAGTCCGCTCTTTTCCAAAACCGGTAAAGCGCGCTCCAACAGGTCTTCAGGGGCCGAATTCCACACTTCATCGCCATGCCAGCAAAAAAACTCGATAAGCAAAGATGTCTTATCCGCGGGAGCCATGGCCGCGCTCCAGTTCTTCGGTTCCGTTACCCTGCCAAAGGGAACCCCCCGGTCCGGGAAATAGATCCATTGATTCTTTGAAGCCCTCGGTTTATCCAGAGTAATAAACAAAGCCGCGTGCGACCTGAAGCGCAGACTGCGCGCCGCCTTCAGTATATCTTCGGGAGGCCGCGGATCCAGCAATTCAACAAATTCGGTGATCGGGATAGAAGAAATCAGATGCCCGGGCTCAAACGCAAAAGATCTGCCGCCGTTTGACGCGAAAACTTCCCTGATACGATTGTCACCGTGGGAGATCTTGACCGGATAGCTGTTTAGATACAGCGTATTGCCGTCAACAGCCGTCACCCGCTCTTTCATTTCTTCGAATATCCGGCCGATGCCGCGGTCCGGATAAAAAAAACGGTCGACCAGTGTTTTCGGCCGGTTTTTATCCGGGAAAACCGCGTTTTT
The DNA here is from genome assembly GCA_041653035.1 of Candidatus Omnitrophota bacterium. GTDB lineage: Bacteria > Omnitrophota > Gorgyraeia > Gygaellales > Profunditerraquicolaceae > JAQTZX01. The sequence goes on along the minus strand of JBAZGE010000125.1, from coordinate 1,632 downwards.
AATTATCTCGCGCACCGAAAGATTCTTAATACGCTGTGTTATCCAATCCGGCGATATCCCGGAACACGGCAGGCCCCAGATTTTTTCGGTATAGCCCAGCATAACGATCTCGGCGAGGGTGCGGCCGAAATCAGAAACCACTTTATCTTCGAAAGAAACTGCCGGCTTTCTCGAGAATAACTTCCCGGCTCTCTCGAATACAAAATCCCGCGCTATTTTAAATGACACCCCGCGTTCCATCCGCAGAAGGATTTCTTTCAGATCGATCGGATAGAGATAAAACCTGCCGTTTATATAAAAACGGGTCAAACGCCCGACTTGTATCCAGCGGTCACCCAGAAGCTCCTCTATAAACCCATACAGGCTTCTATTCTGGCTGAAAAACCGATGAGGCCCGGTATCGATCAGGAAGCCGTCATAACATAAAGTACGCGAAAGCCCTCCCACTGAGCAGTTTTTCTCAACCAGCGCGCAACGCCTGCCCTTCCGGGTAAGTTCAAAAGCCGCGGACAAGCCCGCGGGGCCGGCGCCTAATATCAAAACAAAACCGGTATCCATCATTGCTCCTTCCCGGCGGCAGACTTATCTTCGGAATTCCGAACTGATATGTCAATCCCCAATTTATCGTTCCGTATGTAAAATTTTTCTTTCCCGATCTTTTCAACCGTATACTCCTGTTCAAAAAAACGCAGGAGTTTATTGTACTCCTCTTTAGAGACCCATCCGTTCAACAGCCAATCAACCACCGTCAAACGGCCATCGACACGATAGACGATAACCGCGGGCCGTTTGTTCAGGATATCCGCCGCGATATTGCTCTTCATCAGATCATTTTTCACGCTGAAAAGGCTCATCGCGAAACTCCTCTGCCAGATTAAAAAAAGCCGGGTAGAATCAAAATTAAAAATCGGATGAAGCGGCACGAGGGTAAAGCAGGATTCATTCCCGCAATAATTCATTAAACGCGCGATAACTTTTTTATCTTCGGAAAAGCCGGCTTCACTCGTTTTATGGATGTTCAGCATAATGTTGGGGAAAACGAACAAAACCGGGATAACGCTGAAAAAAAATATTTTCAAGCGGAGGGATCTAAAATACCGGGAAACGCCGGGAAAAGGGCATCCGCTGCCTGCGATGCCGCACATAATAAACCAAAAACTTAAATAATACCCTCCCCCGGTAAGAGGCATAGGGGCAAGGCCGGTCAGTGAACTGAGGAAGCTTAAGCAAAAAAACGCCAATACAATAAACGGCTTAAGATCTCCGGAAGAACGGCAGCGTTTAAAAAGAAGGTACGCCCCCCACACGCCCAGGCCGCTTATCGCCAAAGGGAACGCGTTTGAAAAAATCAGCCTTTTCCCGTTGAACCGTACCACCCAAAAAAAGAATTCGTACACGATATTCCGGGAAACCAGGTAATAAATCAAGGGGCAGCACCCCAAAACAATACCGGCGAGATACAGAAACGCCTTAGCCGGCTTTAAACGGTGATTTTCCCGGAAAATAACAATGAGCGGCGCCAGCAGAAGAAGATACTGTTTGAATATAAACGATTCCGCGAGCCCGAAAGCGATGCCCGTCCAGAAAGCCGGGGACAATTTTTTCCCGGGTATTTCCAAACAGCAATAAATA
>JBAZGE010000124.1:0-2690 GCA_041653035.1 Candidatus Omnitrophota bacterium | reverse complement strand
TGCCCGTAAAGGTTTTCAGGACGAAGTCATAACGACTCTTCCGCATTTACCGGAGGGGGTGATTAAGGAGCATGCCTTAATGTTGGCAGAAGGACTTGCATCAGCCGTGGAAGATGAGTCTGATTATAGGGACGGCGGAAATGCCCGGCTGACAGAAAAAGATGCTTGGAACCGATATTTATATTTGTGGGAAAGAGTCGTGGCGGAATTCGGGTTAGAAAAGAAAACCGGGATTTATCTTCTGGCCGGAGGCGATTTTGTTCCCCTCGCGGCATTGACGGCAAGAAAAAAAGCGTATACGGGAATAATTATCAGCGTCAATCTCGATGAAGATAGCCGGGGGAATGATATCACTCCGGAGACAATGAAGGACGCGGCATCTCAAACAGTAGGGGCCGTGAGAAACGGTATCTCCGGATTGTTCGACGGAGAATATAATTCTGAAGATGAACGTATCCGTCGCTTCGGTTCATTCATCAATATAGCGGTTGATGCAAAAAAAATCGGAGTTATAAAAGAAAAGCTGGCGCGATTAAAAGAGAATGGATATTTGACCGATGAGAAGCCCGATTATTTAGTCTTAAAAGGCCTCGGCTGGTTGGACTTGTCCGGGGATTTTGATATTAAGAAATACGTTGCTGACTTGCTTGGGCGGATTGTTAAAGAAGACGGGTTGATCGTCGTCTGGACGTTGCCGATGGTGGAAGCATACAGAAAAGTCGGGGATCGGATTGTGTGCGTAGATATGAGCCGGATTAGGTCGACGGATCGCAAGGTTACCGTTTATGCGAATAGAGAATTGCAGAGTGTCGGCGAGTTCACTTCTCCGGGACGCGGTTCGACAAAAGAAGTAATATGGGCGGGAGAACATGGGCGTATGGTGCTGCCTGCTTTTTCGGTAAAGATATATAGAAACGCGCCTGTCTTTAAGTCTAAGCTAAATTCTTTACCACCAGACGCGGATGGGAAAGAACATTTTGACGGCGGCTGGAAAGACAGACTGCGGGGGCGCGCGTACGCGGAACGAATGAGCTTACGCGCGCGCTGGGCCTGGATACACGCAGTAAGGTTCTTTATTCCGGCGTTTATAGCGGGGGCGTCTTTCTTCCCTTATTTCGTTCTTGCCGGAGCGGCTTATGCGGCGGATTTCGTGGTCGTGCTGGCCAGTTACATTCTGGCAATAAGTTACCCCGGGTTGCTCGCCTCTTTTTGGGCCATTACCGGATCCGGCGGATTGAACTTGAATGCCGGTCAGAAAACAAAAGGAGTGCGGCGAGCACTGCTTGTTTCGGTTTTGATAGGGGGATTCTTCGTCTTTATAGCATATACCGGAGCGGCTGTCAGTCCCTCCGCGTTGGGAATGCTGAAGGTCGTAAGCGTAATATTGCTGTTCATATACATCACTCCGCAGATTGCGATTCCCCGTGCATTCACGCGTATTCCTTATTGGATGATGCCGTTGGCGTTTCCTTTGATTGCCGGCCCGGCGCTGCTGGTAAATACCTTTGTATCTCTGCAATTATACGGGGTATACTTGACGGTTTCCGCTTTATCGGCCGGTATGGTCATTACGTATTTTGTGCTGGATCTGGTAAAGAATTGGGAAGCGGAAGAAATTGAGAAGAAACGGCAGAAGTTATACTACAGAGCCATAGAGGCGTTCGGATACGGTTATTTATATCTGCTGATGGTTTACAGCCTTAATTCCGCGGCGAAGGATCTCGGGATATGGAATGAGCATATGTTAGAATATGAATATATACTTTTGGCAGTGGGAGCGGCGGTGTATGCGGTATATAAAATCATTTCCTGGAAAAAGGATAAAAGCGCGGTGAAGGACACGACGGATTGGGAAGAAAAAGACAAGGACGGCGGGAAAGATTACAAAAGAGTGGTCAATGGCGGGGAGATTATGGATGATCGGCATCTTCAGATTAATCAAACCGCAGAAATCCCCGGCTTTCAAGCCGGGGATGAATGCGGAGCAGATTACCCCGCAGAGTGCCGGAAAAATGCCGAAGGGATTTTTCCGGCATCTTACGACACGGGGTTAATCGAGAAAGAAACCCCGGGCTTCAGCCCGGGGAGCTTCATTATTTATCAATCCATTCTTCGGGAGTTGAAGGACTCGCTAGAAAAATGGGAAGATGATGTTTTGTCCGAATCCGCTATTTTTGAAAAATGGATATTTTCAGATCAGCTAAGCACGGGAGACGGGAATCCCGTCCAACATACGGGATATTTATTTCACAACGCTATTAGTGCCGATTGGTTATCAACAGCGTCTTGTTTTTCTTTTATACGGTGTCGGGGTATCACAAATACTGACGGTGGGGTTCACGATAAAGATATAAAATGCCTGCATAACGGCTTATCTAATTTGACGCCTGATAATGATACAATAGCGAAATTCTTAAGTAACGTCAACAGGGACGGTAAAATAGTTTTTAACAAATCACAAATCAGGATTATGTTAACCAGAAAGAATCTATATGAAAGATTAAAAGAATTAATAGAGTGTCTTTTATTCTTAAAGATAGAAGGTAAAGATAGGTATCAATTTAACGGTTCTCATCTTGCGCAGATTATCAAAAGCGGGCGGGAGAAAGAAGGGATAATTACACTGTTTAAGGAGCTGAAAGGAGCGGGGATTAGTGATGGTTCTCACCTTGCGCAGATTATCAAAAGCG
>JBAZGE010000123.1:0-2693 GCA_041653035.1 Candidatus Omnitrophota bacterium | reverse complement strand
ATGGCGTAACTCTCGGAAAAATATGAGGGTTACGCTTTTTTGTTTTGTTGCTGGGGTTTGTGTGTTTTTGTGCCTTTTTGTATATTTTTCAGAGTTATTGGCCCTGAATTCAGACCACTGGTTAAGGTATAAAAATGGGGTATAATGAACCCCTCAACCAGGAGGTGCAGATGAAGAAGCGAATTCAGTATCCGAAAGAGTTCAAGGCGCGCGTGGCGTTGGAGGCGCTCAAAGAAGTCAAGACGATTGTAGAATTGAGCGCGGAGCATGAAGTACACAGCACCTTGCTCTCCCTTTTGTTTTTGTGGCTAAAAATTTCAGTGGTATAATACATTGTCAATGAACCGGTTATAAAGCAAAGGGGTGGTCCTGGGGAGCGTTCCCGATAGCTATTGTTTTGCATCGGAAGAAAAGAGAGGAGGCAAATACAATGAAATGCAGAGATTGCATTTATTATAAAAAAATAGATGCGCAATCAGGGAGCTGTTATGGGGTAAAGATTGAAGGTGATCGCGATCCGATTAAAAGTTCGGACAAATGCCGGGGGAAGTATTTTAAATCGAGAAAATCCTCCGCGAAGTAATGGAGTGTATTAAATATGAGTATTACTTTAATCGGCATGGCCGGAGTTGGTAAAAGCTTTATTGGAAAAGAGTTGGCGAGAAGGCTCTCCTTCGATTTTATTGATACGGATAAAATAATAGAAAATAAATTGGGCAAGAAGCTGCAGAAAATAATAGATGTATTCGGAGAGGAAAAATTCCTGCGTATAGAAGAAAAAACGATTATCGGTTTAAAACTTACCGATAGCTGTGTAATCGCTACCGGCGGCAGCGCGGTATATTCTCGAAAGGCGATGGCCTCCCTTAAGAAACGTTCGTTTATCGTTTTTTTAGATGCGCCGATTTCAACCATCAGCACTTGGATTCCCGATAAGGATACCCGGGGAATAATCAATTTGAAAAAAGGACTGGGAATGCTTTACAAAGAAAGGTCCCCCCTTTATAAAAAATATGCCGGTTTAAAAATCAGATTGTATCCGGGGTATGATAAAAGCCGTATCGTAGAAGAAATAATTAAAAAATGCCGCAGCCGGGGGTTATTATAAAATTTCCGTTGATATGTTCAAAGTGAAAGAAATCTTTGATCCGTCTGATCCGGATTTTTCCAGGCTCTATGCCGATGTTTGGAAACCGTGTTTTCCCCTTGATTTATTGCCGTTCAAGGCGTTTCGCGGGAAGATACGGGAAAGAGAATTTAAAGAAGGCGTCTATCATATTTTTGTGGTAAAAGATCGGAAAAATACCGTTGTTGCCGGGATCTCATTTTATTTTTTCTTTGAAAATAGGAAAAACGGATTCGCGTTCGGGGCGGATGAATACATCGGTGTCGCGCCGGATTATCGGAAGAGGGGAATAGGCAGTCGCCTTGCCGCTCTGCGGAGTAAAATTCTTCATCGTGATGCACGGGCCAAAGGGAAAAAACGGATCGAATTTGTTATGGGGGAATATTATGACCAGTACCGGATTTCTCCCGAATTGGTCCGTAAAGACGGGTTTGATCCGGTTGCAAGAAAAATATTCTGGAAAAAGGCGGGGATGAAAGCGCTTGATCTTGATTACGAGAACCCGGGTATTTTTGATCACAGGAAAATTGAACGGGTGTATACGGTAGGGATCAAAATCACCGCGCGTTACCGTAAGAAGATCCCCGCCGCGTTTGTGGTGGCCATGCTGTCCGCGTACTACCGGAATTTCTATGGGATTAACCATAATCACGCCGTAATGCGCCGGTTGAGGGCTTTGTTGAAAAGCCGGGAATTTGTGGGGGTAATCGATCTGGTGTGATTTTTTATCGCAGTTATTCCGGGTTCCGTAGATGTTTTAGATAAACGGCGGTAATATAATTGTTCGCGGAATAAATAGTGATAAGGGCCCGAAGGATTATCGGTGTAACTGCCTGAGGGGATGCATGTATTGACAATATAGTTGCCTTTTTTCTACACGAGCCGGTATATTATAACAAAAGGCGGTTCTTCGGGGAGCGTCCTCGTAAATAGATTTAAAACGGCGAGGGGAAGGAAAATACGGGTTGCGCTGTTCTGTAGGGGGATACGCTGAAAAAAAGAGTCGCGAAGTTCCTGTATTCATTGACTTTTTTAATCCGCGAGGAGACAACGCTTCTGCCGTTTTTGAAACCCCGCAAGCCTAAATTCCATTTGAATCAGGGTGCATGTATTTCGGCGGCACGGCCTCGGGAGGAGCCAGGGGTTTAGGGCTTTCCAGGTAGGTTAGGCCTATACGAACATACCGCCATAACTCCGGGGCGGCATACTCAAAAACGGGAGGTTTTAAATGAACCGGGGATGTTTTTTCATGTCTCGCTCCGGCAAAATGAATATAAGGATACTGAGGTTGCTTTGATGACATAAAGAATGTGGGGCGCGCTCCTTTTTTACTATGCGCGCGGGAAAGAAAATGTTATAATCTTTGAAGATATTCATTTTATTTTAATTCCGGTAAAACGGATCACAAAACAGGAGAAGAGGATTTGATGAAAGAGAAAAAGGGAAAGGTTGTACGGTTTGTTGCGTCATTGGCGGGGTGCGCGGTAGTTGTGGGTATAGGGGCTCTTTTTCTATTTGGGAATAATCCGAAGCGTATAGTGATCAGCCGGTTTGATTCGAAGAATGC
>JBAZGE010000122.1:0-2726 GCA_041653035.1 Candidatus Omnitrophota bacterium | reverse complement strand
TCTGCTATTATAGCAGATTAAGGTGTTGCGCTGGTAACTTGAGCCGACCCCGTCCCCTTTTTTTAGAGCAAAAAGCTTTGTATTCCCGATGCTATGTAATAATTCAAGCTCTCCCTGATATTTCTGAATGAACGGCAATAGATAACGCCGTGTTTCCCCCGAAAACTCATCGGCAATAATATATCCGGCCTTATTATCCTCACAGAATTTTCTGATTTTTTCGGGAACAGGGTCGAAAGGATATGCCAGCGCTCTATGCGCCGAATAGAAATATGTAACCGTCGGTTTCCGGGATATAAACACCGCATTGCTTTGGGGAATACGGCTGCGTACCCATGAATGCATAATGAGAAAATTCCTGTACACGGGCAGACTCGCGGACAGATTAGGCACAAAAAACCAGGGCAAAAAAGCCAGGTTACACACGAAAACAGCCGAAACAACCGTGTAATATCCCGCCGCAAAAACTCTCCTTTTTTCATATAATCCCTGTGCCCCGGAAACGAAGTAAAAAAAGATAAACGGCAGGATTGGGACGAGGAAACGAATGTCTTCGGTTCGAAACGGCCAAAAGATAATAAGCAGAAAATACAACATAAAATAGTAATGGAACACGCAGTCTTTCGACAAACGAGAAACGCGCCAGAGACCAAACAATAATAAACACAGTGCAACAGCGGAAAGAGACTCTTTCAAAAACGGATATGTGTAGCCCAACGCGGGAAAAAAGATCCTCCCCAGCATATCATAATAATAATTCACGCCTTCCATGAAACGAACCGGAATATACACCGGATGCGAAAAAAGGTTTCCCCGGGAAGGGGCATAGGGATCAATAACGAACATCTGACTTAAATGAACCGGCGTATCGCCGGCAAAAATTTTTTTCAATATTTCCCAGGATCCGGCGATAATAAAAAACCCTCCCGTAAAAAAACCGGCTTTCCCTCCGGCACGCAAATCCTTACCGTTCAATAAAAAATATATACTTACCCCAAGACACAGGGTTAATCCAATGTACCGGGTAAAATAAGCCAGAAGAAGACAGCCGATCAGAAGAAAACCCGCACCGCAAATTGGTGAAGGCGCCCGGCGGTAACGCAAAGCCGTATAAAAAGCGCATAAAGAAAAAAACATATAAGGGATATCAGAAAGAACATATCCAGAGGAATATATGAGAAATGGGAAACTCACGCAGAGTAAAACAACGGTAAGAAAGGCGGAGTTTTTACCGGTATATTTCTTAAGGATCCGGTAGGACAAAAAAAGGCTCGCAAATCCCAGCGCGGCCGTTACGACGTGCATGAGAAAAAAATTTCTCCCAAAAAAATAAAGAACAGGCGAAAGCAAAAGCGGAAAAATCGGGGGATAATAAAAACCAAACGGCCCTCCCGGGAAATTAACCATGCGCGGACCGATCCCTTTGCTCAAACTCTCGGCGATAATAATATACTGTGAACTGTCACCCCCGAGATCAACGAATTCCCCGGGAGCGCCTTTAAAAAAAACAAGCCAGAAAAACACGGTGAGGACCACCCACCCCGCAGTCCTGATGGTTTTATACGAAACGCTCATTCTTCCGTCCTGTCCATGCGCAGTTGGGCTATTTGTTCGGAGACCAGACCCAGCATAAAGATTATTATGGAAGCGGTCAACAACAAAGCGCTCATGTTGGTAAAACGGTGGTCTTGGATGAACGTGTGTAAATAGTATCCCAGGCCGCTCAAGAAGAAAAGAAGGCTTACCGGAACGAAAACCCTTAAGGGGGAGAAAAAAGTGGCAATGCGGATAATCAAGACAAAAAAACGCGCCCCGTCACCGATGATATTGATCTTACTCTTGCCTCCGGCGCGGCGCACTGAAGGAACAGGCACATAGGTAATAGACCGGCCCGCTTTCAGAAAAGACAGGGTTAAAGTCGAAGGGGAAGAGAATCCGTTAGGCAGAAGATACAGGAATTTCAAAGCGAGCTTCCTCTTGACTATCCGGAAACCGCAGGTCAGGTCTTTAATTTTGAAGCGGGTTACATAACCGGCAAAAGCATTGTACACGATATTGGCGAAAGTGCGGGGAGAAAAAGAACGGAAATCCCGTGCCGCAATTGCCATATCGAAAGTTTCCATCTGTTTTAATAACACGGGGATATGGCAAGGCTGATGCTGGCCGTCGGCATCCATAATGACCACTATATCCGCGACGGCATTGCGCAGGCCGGTCTTGACCGACGCTCCGTTGCCCATACGGTAGGGATGGCGGATAACACGCGCTCCCGAAGCCGCCGAGATTTCTCCCGTCCTATCCGCAGAGGCATCGTCAATAACAATAACGGGGCACCCGGCCCCCATCACCGCGCGTATCTCATTGATAACGGCGCCGATATTCGCTTCTTCGTTATGCGCGGGAATGACGATCCCAAAACTGTGCGTACCCATGGAAATTATTGTACCACAGAATAGTAAAAAACGAAAAAAAAAGGGGGCGGTTCTATTTTTCGAGTATCGGTTCTCGAGATCTCGAAAAATAGAACCGTCCCCTTTTTTTTAAAAAATAGAACCGTCCCCTTTTTTCTTTTCCAGCAGCTCCTCCATCTTCTTGTCTACGGCATAGCCTAACTCGCGCGCTTTATCGAAGTTCTCCCGCGCGCGCTTGTAGTCGGGCTCGGGCAGGGACAGGTAAAAAACACACAGGTTGTAATAGGCGGGAGCGAAATCAGGGGCTATTTCTAT
>JBAZGE010000121.1:0-3044 GCA_041653035.1 Candidatus Omnitrophota bacterium | reverse complement strand
CAATAGTCCCGGACATGGGCTTTTCCTGGAATGATTCAGGAATGATAATCCCGCCCGGCGTTACCGTTGCTTCAGGTGTTCTCTTTACCAATACTCGATCATTGAGCATTCTCATAAAAACTTTCCTTTCTTATTCGAAGTGTAATATCACCCGGCCGGTTGTCGCAGCTCCGGCGTTAGCGATGGTCAGAGTTAAATCGCTGTCAACTTCAACGGGAGCATCAGGAATCCACTGTTCGGCCACCGTCCCGCTGCGGTCTTTGCAGTACCCACTGACAACATCATTGCTGTAGGAATCAAGCAGGGTTAAATCATAGGCCGCTGTGGGCAGGGTAGTTGTCAAATCACCGAGCAGCCCGGGAATGGTCTCAACCTTGATTAATTTCCCTTGAAACTTTGACGGCTGAATTGCGCCAGGAATCCCCTTGACCAGTTCCGCAGCGGCAAACAGACTGCACAATGCGCCACTGGCCGCACCCCCGGCAGTTGACAGCCAATCGATTACAACCCTGTTTGCTCCGTCCTTTGCATAGGGATTGCTCATCTTATTTACTGTTACGGTTCCCGCCATAATACGCCTCCTATGAAGCTAAAATAATTCTGTTCTCGGCTCTGACAATTTGATTTACTTGTGCTGCCTTGATCTTAATTAAATTACCTGCTGCATGGATATTACCCATGACCGCACCGCACTTGAGGCACTGATAGAAACAAAGGCCATGGATCGGCAGGGAAATGAAGATGTACGGGCCTAACCCACCTTCCGGCCATTCTTTCACTCTCATATCCCTGTCGCAGTTTGTGCAATGTGCCGGGGGTTCAAACAGCAGGCTGTTGATTTCTCGTTTGTGTGTTTCGATCTTGATCATTTTAGGTTCGGACATTAAATCACCTATATTAGTTTTTCTCGTTCCATGTATTTAAAAACATCTATCATCCGTTTCCCAATTATAATCGTATAATCACCGGTTAGAAAATCCCGTTCTACTCTTATAAAATCATTAGGGATTATCTCTTTTTCGGGCGTTCCCATTCTTTCAGAAATTCCATAGGTGGTTTCCGCCGAAACAATTATAGCAATAGGATCAATCCCTACATTCATTATATCAACGTCTTCGAACTTTACGGCGCAAATCTTTTGCATTATTTTTTTATCGGTCATAAAATCCTTTCTACGGTGTCACCTTTAAAAATATCTTATCGCTCGGTATAAATCCGCAGGACTTCCCGGCGACCTGTACTTCGATTAAATACCTTTTGTCGCAATACACGCGCTCGCCCTTCAGGAATGCCCCTGCCTCGTCAATTACCCGTCCGTATAAAACACTGCCATAAACAGCGATATCGTCAATATGGATATAGCCGTTTAACGGAATGATTTTGTCCCCCGTTTCCGGCATCCGACTTTCGTTTTTGAGTTGTTCTGCCCTTAATTTATCATTTAGGGTTTCAATGGTTTTAACTTTTTCGTTAATATTTTTTATATACTCATCGTAATTTATTTTTTCTTGTGCGTTAACATCTTGAATAAAAAAATAAACTGCAACAATTACACTTAAAACAAGAATTACAAGCCTGAATATAAAGGCAAGTTTTCTACGTTCTAGTATCTTCATAGCCTTACCTCGACATAACCCGTTGACTGAGGAATGTTCTTGCTCCGGTAATCACCCAGGGAGACCTCGTTGCGCTTTCCCTTCGCTCTCCATGGAAGCAACTTCATCATCTGTGAGGCCATGCCTGCGGTATCAACTCTTTCATCGTGACATCCTGACTCAGCGTTGTAATGCCCGTTCTCTTCGACAAACGTCCTCATCTCGGCCACTGTTTCCATGCACCTGATTTGAAGTGATCCATCCCGGGCACCCTCATACAAACCATCGACCATCTGAGGCTTAGACCTGCCTGTGGTCAGCCAGCCGGGTTCATTTGGTTTGTTCTCATACATCGGATATTTCTTTGCTTTCAGACCAGCAACGACGGTATAGCCGTGGTTCATTAACTCCACGCAGGCAGTAGCTCTGTTATAAAGATTGCCGACCAGCTCAGCTACATCAGCAATTAAATCATACTGGATATGTCCGTGCCATTGCGCTACCTGTTCACCGCTTACCCGATCCCAGACATCAATGCAGGACGGATCAGGGTCAGTCTTTTCGCGCTTCTGTCTCTCGTTCTTGCCTCCCCCGGAATCCACCGTCATAAAATAAACCTGATCTGCTTTCGGTTTGCTCCACAAAGAAAAATGGCCGTATGGATTTGGCCGTATCTTGGTCTTACCCATGCGGTCAACTACGTCGCCAATAAGAATCGGCGCTTTACAACCCGCTTGAACTATATCGCATAATTCAGCCGGGTAGATATTTGAGCCCTGAGACAGAAAACTCTCAACGACTGTAGTTGGAAACTCCTGCTGAAACTTCTGTACACGCCCTTTAAACGTGTTTTCTATCGTCCATTGCCGCCAGTGTAATTGCTCCAGGGAAACTCCGTACAGGTTAATCAGCTTCGTTTCCTCGCTATCTTCCCAGGACATCAGGTCTTTGTTGAATACTTTTAGTTTCACCTTCTCGGAAAATTCCGCTTTCTGACCCTCATTATCAAATTCCCGGCGGTACAATTCATGTGCAAACCAGGGAATGAAAATTAAAACCCAATTATCTTTGGGGTTCTTCCACGCGTAGGGGATGCCGTTTTCCGCGTAGTACGGATATTTGCCCTCGCAGTAGGCGTTGAATACGTCACGCTGGAATCTATTGCCGTAGCCGTTTCCCGTTGATTCTTCATATGCTTCTGTCCCGGCCGGATCAGCCGGGAAGCAGGACATTAAACCATCTAAGAGTTCATCAGCATTTCCGGGAAAATAGGCCAGCTCGGAAACATGGAGGAAATGTAATCCTTGCGACCGGCCTGGAGCCGTTGATCTTGCACAAGCAAGGCCATATTCAGATTTCAGCCCGGTTCCGTCTTTGGTATCGAACAGTAATTCCTTTTTTGAACTGTATTTTGTGGTGGGGGCTATCGGATTTCGCTCATGGAATAAC
>JBAZGE010000120.1:0-3047 GCA_041653035.1 Candidatus Omnitrophota bacterium | reverse complement strand
GAGATTGTAGTTCTTTTACAGCGCAACTGGGGCCTTGAGGTCAGGGATATGAACCAGGGCAAAAAAATATTTTATTCCGTGGATACCCTGGCGCGATACATCCAGGAAAACGCGAAAAAATGAAACGTAGTCTAAAGATCGCCATAACCGGTATGGGCGCGGTCTCTGCGCTTGGAAGCGGTATTCCGGGAACTCTGGAAGGTTTGCGTCAGGGCAGGCGCAATTCAGGAACAGTGACTTTGTTTTCCACTGCGCTTGCGTATCCGGTATTTGAAGCCCGGCAGTTTCATTGTCCTGCCGGTGTCATGCGGACGCTCGCGCTTTGTCTGCAGGCAGTTGAAGAGGCTCTTCAAGAAGCCGGCCTTGGAGGGAGGCTGGATTCCTGCCGTGCCGGAGTATGCCTGGGGACGACGGTTGCCAGCCAGTTGAATGATACCGGCGCTTATACCCGATATAAAAGAACCGGGGAAATGCCTTTGTCTTCGGTTGACCGGTATTTAAAGAGTAATCTCGCGGAAGCGGTTTCGGAACAGGTACAGGCGAATGGGCCGCGGGTTACCGTGGTGAACGCCTGTTCTTCCGGTACAGACGCTATCGGCCTGGGGTGTTCGTGGTTACGCGCGGGATATTGTGATATAGTGATTGCCGGAGGCGCTGATGAGCTCAATCAGGTACCGTATTGCGGTTTTGCATCGCTGGGGGTGGTGAGCCCTGACCCGTGCGCTCCGTTTGACCGCGACCGGAAAGGGCTTAATTTAGGAGAGGGAGCGGGGATCGTGATACTTGAAAAAAGTGAACACGCACGGAATCGTAATATCCATCCCGGATTATTTGTTTCCGGCTATGGGGCCGCCGCCGACGCTTATCATTTGACTGCGCCGCGTCCTGACGGGAGCGGATTGGAATCCGCTGTGAAGCAGGCATTGGCGGAAGCACAAGTGGATGCGGGAGAAGTGAGTTTTGTCAATGCCCACGGCACCGCCACCCGTGATAACGATAGGGCGGAAGGAAATGTCCTGGCGCGTGTTTTCGGCCGGTCGGCGCGTATCCTTTCAACCAAAGGATATACCGGCCACACGCTGGGAGCGGCCGGCGGGCTGGAAGCGGTTTTTACCGCTCTGGGGTTGCGGGAAGGCTGGATCCCGGCGAGCGCGGGGTTTTGTAATAAAGACCCGGAGATACCTTTTGAACCGGTAACTTCCGTTACCCGGATATCCGGCAAATACGCGGTTTCGACTTCTCTGGCTTTCGGAGGCAATAACGCCGCTTTGGTGGTTGAAAGGGAATAATGTATATAAACGGCATCGGTATTGTTTTTAACCGCGGGAGAGGGATCGCGGTTTTACAGCAGGCTTTATCCGAAGGATGGCGTCCTCCGGATCGGGGGGAAAGCCCGCGCGCGTACCGGGTATCCGATGAAACCATCCGCGATCAATCTATCGCAAAGGAACTGCGCCGCGCCGACCGTTTCAGCCGCATGGCGGTGGTTGCAGCTACGGACGCGGCCGGGGATAGCGGGATTGATCTGTCGGAGTATCAGGCAACGACCGGGATCATTGTGGCCACCGGATTCGGCCCGCACGCCACCACCTTTAAATTCCTCGACGATATGCTTACGTATCGGGAGAGCGAAGTTTCTCCCACTGCTTTTTCTCATTCGGTGCATAATGCCGCCGCTTCGTATATCTCCCTGGTCTTGCAGATACACGGGCCGACATTGACCTTGACCCATTTTAATTTTGCGTTTTATGAGGCTTTGCTTACGGCGCAGGCCTGGCTTGCCGAAAAAAAAGTTTCGCAGGTGCTGGTGGGAGCGGTTGATGAATGCGGCCGGGTGCTTGAGCATGTCATGACCGGGAAATTGCGTATATCCGGCGAGGGCAGGATACAGCCGTTCGCGTTCTCTTCTTCGGCAGAGGCCGTGCCGGGAGAAGGGGCGGTTTTTTTTCTCCTGAGCGCCGAACAAGCGGCGGCAGGATATACAAGAATTGTTGATTTTTCGAGTAATGGCATGGAGACTTCATCTGAGTGGAATGTTTTGGCTGCCGATGGCTTTATCGGAGATGAAACCGGTTATCGGCGTTTTGCCGCGCGTTCAACTATGGGGTTTGCCCCGCTTTTCGGTACCATGCCCGGACAACTCGCTTTTTCGCTGGCGGCGGGAGCGGTGATCGCAAAGACAGGGCTTGTCCCTCACCGGGATTTCGCACACGGCGAATACGGCGAATATGAATCCGGATGCCGCCGTACCGTTGATTGCATCGCTCTGGGGTGCCGTGAAGATGCCAGGCGGATACGCATATCGTTTTGAAGACTGTCGGCCGGAGAACAGAAAAAAATGGACGGTCAAAAAAAAGGGGACGGTTCTATTTTTTTCGAGTCCCTGTTTGCCGGTGCCGGTTAAAAAAATAGAACCGTCCCCTTTTTTTTCTCGGCTTAAAAGAACCGGAGCCTTAACAAAAAGGAGGTGTGTATGGGGTTTAAAAAATGGTGCGCGCTTGCGGTTGTTTTTACGGTTAGTTTAGTTGCGGTTACTGCGGTTTTCGCGGCTAAAGACAAAGCGGAAAGTCCGGCTGGAAAAACTTATTATACCGCGGTCAATATCTGGTACGAGATGAATAAGGAAAATACCGCTCCCAAAGAGATACCGACAACTAATTATCACAAAGGAGCGATCATTCCTATCAATAGCAAGGTTACGATCGGCGATCTGAGCGAGAGAGCCGTTACTTTTACTACCGAGGACGGTAAGCAATACACGATCCAGTATATGCTGAAACATAGTGTTCTCCCCTTGAGCGAGATTTTTCCGCGTTATTTTTCTCCTCAAGAAACTTCCCTGCGTCAATTCAATGGAGAAGAACAGGCGAACATAAAAAAAGGAACGGTCGCCGCGGGGATGAGCAAGAAGGCGGTATTGGCCGCGTAC
This sequence comes from Candidatus Omnitrophota bacterium, assembly GCA_041653035.1. Lineage (GTDB taxonomy): Bacteria > Omnitrophota > Gorgyraeia > Gygaellales > Profunditerraquicolaceae > JAQTZX01. The sequence continues at coordinate 118 of JBAZGE010000120.1, read as the reverse complement.
GGATATCCTCCATTTATCTCCACGCCCTCATTGGAAAGCGATCAGTGGAAATACTGGATTGACCGTTTCCGTAATTCTATGATCACTTTCAGTAACGATAAAGTCGTTTCTGTGGGAG
>JBAZGE010000119.1:0-3133 GCA_041653035.1 Candidatus Omnitrophota bacterium | reverse complement strand
AGGCAAATAGTGGTTAAACGGTTCAATCCCTATCTGGCACACATCCAATGGCCGGTGGAGGTTTTGTATTGGGAGGCAATCGTAAAGACCTCCGATCCCAAGGATGTTTTTATCGATGATTGGCAGTTAATTAAGATCCCGCAGGTAAGCGCGTTCCGGTATCTTCCCGGAATGCTCATACAACAGTTCACGGACGAGTCTTATTGCAGGATGAAATACCGGGAATTGATAAAGTCTTTTAACCGGCAGGGAATAATCGGCGTGGACGGTTTCAACACTGTCAGCAATATCGGCAATATAAGGAATGAAGCGTGGGAATGGGAAGGTGTTCTGGTGGATAATAACAGTATCAAACCAGGACCTTCGAGAATAAAAAGATTTCTGGGAACGCTTACGGGAATTAATTCGCTTGCGATAACAAACCGGGAAGTATTGGATTTCGTGCAAAAGAACCGGCAGAGGCACGGGCCGCAATTGCTCCGCGGGTTCAGTGTTGAAGATGTGGTGCTTGCCGCCAGTTATCACCGCTCTCTTGCTGAAGGAAAAACCGTGACGGACTCGTTGAGAGCCGCGTTGGGAGTATGGAAATATATATATGATCAGTATCCTTATGGTTACACGGACAGCAGTTTTATCAAGCAGTTGGACGGCGGGGAGAAAGGCCGTTATTCCAGGACGCTGAGTCTGCTTCTCCCGCAGGTATCACTGTCCGAAGTCGTGGAACAGGCTGTTGAAATAGACACGTTTTACCGGGAAGCGCAAAGGCGTAAGCAGTGCCCTTGTTATAAACTGGCATTGACTGAACAGCATAATAAAGGGGCAGTGGTTTACGGGCTCAATACAGAGATGATAACGATGCCGGCAGGTGACGAATATAAAATTATATATCAAGGAGATGCTTTTGATAGATCGGGAGTCAGAGAGGGCGGGCTGCTTATTTATTATTCCCGTTTGGATAATACTATCCATTTGCTCATGCGTGGAGAACAGGAGAATGAATTTCTCCCGGACAGCGATCTGCGCCGCAGAGAAGAAGGATGGGACAGGGCGCTTATAGATATCAAATTGAACGGCGATCTTATCCCCGTGAAGGTTATACACCAGGATATTGTGATGGGTTTGTCGCGTTCCATGATGGCGATCATTCTGGTTGATGCCGGCATACCAGAGCGTTTTCCCGTTTTATGGCATATTCTTGATTATTATATGGTATTCCCCCAGGTCAATGATGAATTAAAAAGAACAGAGCGCGCAAATGAAACATTGTTTCCGTTAAGTTTTGTGGAGAATCCGCTGTTGATGGCCGCTATGCAAGACAAAGACGCCATAGGCAGGGCGGTCGATATATTGAGAAATACTAAATACAAAAGCTGGGCATTGCTTCAGCTGGCTTTTAGTTTATTGAAGAATTGGGAAGAAATGGGCGTGTTACAACGCGGAGAAATCGAGCAATACGCCGAATACAAGCGCGAGCGGTTTATATTTAATGGATTCATTTATGTTACAAGAATGCTTAGGCAAAACAACGATTTTATTAAAAATACTTTTAAGAATATCTGGGGAATCGAAGACTCCGATTTTGTCGCCTTATTGCCGAAACTTGACTTGGAGAACGTGCAGGTGGAGTTTTACGCCGGAGGCGAAAATAAACAGTTATTCCTTATAACAATTGGACAGGAAACAGGCTTTAAGACATGGTCCTTTTTAGTGTCTATATTTAATATAGGTATTCTGGGAAGCCTTGGCCACCGGGGGGAGAAGGGGATAAATTTTACCAAGAAAGAAGTGCAAGTAATGCTCAGCAATTGGGAATCGGCTTTACAATTAGGCATAGATAATATTCCGGTACTGGGAGCGGTTGCATGGGCGAGGGATTACCGGCCGTTCATAACCGATATGGATATTAGCGGTCATGGTATTTTCTCTGCGACGTCGTTAAAGAATATCGTAATATATAACGATCTACTGTTTTTCTCTCGTCCTGCCGTAGCCGGCGATTCCCTGGACGTGATTCTTGATTCCACTCTGCCCTCGGAGCTTAAAAGACAGGCGGTTGACTTCGCTTTGCAAGGTTATTTCGAATTGTTTTACCGGACTATGGATGAAAACGGCAAAGGGTTGTTCATAGAGGATCCTAAGCCGGGCAATATAGTTATAAACCGCCGTAACAGTAAATGGAATAAGGGTGTTATGATCGATTTCGATTATTTGTTCCGCCGCGGGACGCTTGCGGAATTCATCCAATCCTTAATCGTTTATCCGGACTATGAACCGTCTATAATAATTTCGGCCATCGCTTCTTGCGAGAGTGATTCCGTTGTGGAAGAGGCTGAACAGATACTCTCCGAATATACCGGCACCCATATTAAGGATGGCGGAGAAACGAGTGATTCATCAACCGTTGAGATGGGTAGTAAGCTATTGATAACCCTCTCTATGGAAGGGAATATCCCGGAATTCGCCGGTTTCGGGTATGCGCAGGACGCAAACACCAAGGGCGGGCTGGGCGCGTATTTCGGGGACAAGTTGGAGGGATTGGCCAAAACAGGCATCCGGGCAATAGGTTTCCAGCCGGCTTATTCCAGGATAATCGTCAACGGACAGACCGAAACCGTAGATTATTCCGGGCTTATAAGAGCGGGGATATTGACGCCGGCCCACGGCGCAGACGGAGACCCTTTAAAGGTCAAGGTGTGGATATGGGAGAACGAGAACTTCATACTTAACAACATAAACAAGCAGGTGGAAGTGGAGGTATATCAAGTAATCAGGGGAGGCACTCCGCTGTGCGTATTGTTATGTCCTGGGTTATTCGACTTTCTGTATCACGATAACCGCGTGCACCGTTTTGCGCAGGAGGTGGTCTTTGGAAAAGCGGTATATCAGATATGCCGGGAGATGAGATGGATGCCTGATATACTGCATTTGAATGAAGCTCATACCGTGATTGCCGCGGCTTTGATGAGGGCGGACAGGAGGTTCAACCGGACAGCCGTTTGTTACACCAACCATACTATTCTTTCTTCCGGGCTTGAACGGTTCTCCGCTTCCGACTTTGTGGGGTATCAGTATCTTGATAATAACTGCGCTCAATACGGTTCTTTAAATGAATACGATAAAAATAAACTGCTGG
>JBAZGE010000118.1:0-3213 GCA_041653035.1 Candidatus Omnitrophota bacterium | reverse complement strand
CCGGTATCCCCGGAAGGCCTTTGAAGGTAAAACAGTAAGGAGGTGCAATGAAAATATTTATGATCGTTCTTACGTTTTCTTTAACTTTTTTCAGGATAAGCTTTGCGGAAGAAGAGTTTGTTGTCACTACCTATTATCCCAGCCCGTACGGTTCATATTATCAATTAACGGCCTCGGACAGGATGGCAATCGGTGATGTAAACCAAGACGGCGCAGTGGACGTGAGGGATATGGCGGTGTATCCCGCGCCGTATGAGGACTCTCCCTGGGTCGCGGGTGATCCGATCCCCGGCAGTTTGAGCGTTGCCCAGAGAATAGTTATAGGTAAGACAACGCCGTTTTTAAATGCCCGCCTGCATATTCATAGTACACATGATTGGCCATATGATGTGGCCGGTATAGCTCAGAGCGATGCGACTCCCAGTGGATGGGTGAGTCAGTATTGGTTGCTGGACCGTACAGGTACTTTTCTGGAGCATTCTTTTTTTATGAATAGAGATAGAAATGATCAGTTTGCACTTGTTTTGAACTATGACGGTGAATATAACGGCGTGGCTAATCATAGCGTACCGGTTAATGACACGTTCGCGATTCTACACGGTAGAGTTGCGATCAATACCTGGGAGACATCGGGAGATCCGGATGAAAGGCTTTGCGTGGCGGGAAAAACCAACTTGGCGGGCGACACGAACGTGAATGGCGGCTTTACTGTAACGGGGGCTGTCCAGATAAACGGCAATGGTAACGTCACGGGAACCTGGTCCGCCGCTTCCGATGCTCGCCTGAAGAAAAACGTCAAAAATTTAAGCGGCGTCCTGAAGAAGATACAGAATATCAATCCCGTCGCTTTTGAATGGCGCGTAGATGAGTTCCCCGCTAAAAAACTGGATGAAGGCAGGCAGATCGGGATTATTGCCCAGGATGTCGAGAAAGATTTTCCGGAATTGGTAAGAACCGATAGTGAAGGATATAAAGCTTTAGACTACAATAAATTTACAGCTGTTTTGTTGGAAGCCGTCAAGGAACAGCAAAAGCAGATAGAAAAGTTGGAAAAAGAGATCGCGGCATTAAAAGCTGAATAAACGCCGGCCCGGGATCAATATTTTCAGGAAGGAGTCATGGGGTGACCGAGAAACTTATAGCTATGACAATGGCGGTATTACTCTTTCTTTCCACTGTTTTTGTTTACGATATCCTTGCGCAATGCGGTTGTCCGTGCGGGGATATCTGTACCACGACGTCTTCAACGCATGAAATACAGTGCTTTCCCTATAGCGGTACCTGGGAGGGCTCATGTTGTGACGGCGGGCCAAAACAGGTCGATTTTACTTGTCTGCCGATTGTCTGGCAGGGCAGAAGTTACACATGTTTGCCTGCCAATGTGCAGCATGATTGGGCCAGGTTTGCCGGTTGTGTGCCTTGTCCTCCTCCTGAGTAGGAGTCTTCGGGAATGATGTTTTTACGATGATTTTGAAGGTGGAATATGATTGAATCAAATAACAGGGCAATTGTGTTGTTTGTCGCTTTAAGCACACTGATTATTGTCGTGATTTTAGCCAATATACTTCTAAGAATTGTTTTAAACCAGAGTTGGTTTACTAAACATCACCAAAGCCGCATTCAGGCCCATTATGCCGGCTTGGCGGGATTAAATTACGCTTTTGAAAAACTTAGAACAGGGGACCCGAATTGGCCGGCCACAGGGGATTATACTCATAAAATCTGCAGAAGCGGATGTAATAATCCGGGAGATATGAACGATCCCGATCTCCCTTTTGCCATTCACAGCGTTAATATTCATGTATTCGGCGCTAATGCGGGAATTCCCGGCACCAAAACGCGCAAAGTTCAAATTGCCGTGAAGTATTCGATGTGGGGCTCTTAAAATGTCAAAAAACATGGCTCGATCAGGATTTTCTTTAATGGAAGTGTTGGTGGTGATTATTATTATTTCCATTGCCGCGGCGATCAGTATCGGCAATCACTTCAGGGTGATGGAACAAGCACTTGATAAAGAGGCGAAAGTTAACCTGACGATGGTTCAGTCGGCAGAGAAGACGTATCATATGGAATATACCGTTTATTATCCGCAAACAGGAAGTACTACGGATATAGATGCGGTCAATGAAAATTTGAAGGTTTACCTCCCGCGGGAAAGCAGCCGGAAATGGAATTATACCGTTAATTCAGACGGCTCCGTTACGGCTGTGCGTAATGTGTCGGACGGCAGGTCCTGGAGCTTGGGTGTTCTCGACGAAGAGCCGGCGTGTACCGGTAAATACTGCCCATAGGAAAAAGGAATATGTTGGCAAACAAAAGAGCTCTTACTTTGCTGGAAAACCTTATTTCTCTGGTTATTGTTATTCTCATCGTAACGATTATAGGGAAGGTTTTTTTCTGGGGCAGGGAAATGCTTATATTCAACCGTCCGAAGTTGACTGCGGCTGAGCTGGCCAGATATTATCTCAGCCCTTTGCAAATGCAGGTGCGTCAGGACCAATGGGATACAAATTGTTTAGGTACTAAAAACGGTTCCTTATGCGGTGCTCCTCCGGCGTTTCCCGATCCGGAATTACAGCCTGGTGTGGTGGGATTGATTACTTATACGCCCGTTTATACAATAAGCGAGGTTCCCGGGACCACTCTGCGTAAGGTAAAAGTCAAAGTTTCCTGGAATGAGCCGAAATAGAGCGGTAACTTTAATTGATCTTTTGGTCGGCATCGTGATTTTTTCGCTTATTTTGTTGTCCGTAAGCGTTATTAATCGATTTAGCCAAAAAGAGATGCGAATTTCCGATAGAAACTCGCAGTGCCAAAAAGAAGCCGCGTACATATTAGAGTATATTATCAAGGAAATTTACAATGGAATAGGAGATTTTTCTCATCCGGCAGTGGTTAGTACTACCATTGATTCCAATCCTGCAATAATAATCCGGAAAGATTCTAACCGGAACGGCATGATTGATACGATACCGGCGGATCTGCAGAGTGCCTTTGTTTATAACGCCGATAGTCATGAAATACTCTATTACCCTGATGTGAATAACCCGGATAGGCGGGTTATCAGCAAAAATATCTTTATGCCTAATTTCGTCCCGGTGATAAAAGACAATTACATAACCATAGAGATCACTGCGTGCTGGGATCCGGGGGGAAAAAAGAGTCACGCCGATTGCGGTTCTCAGGACAATCCTCTGGTGACTATGAAAAACC
>JBAZGE010000117.1:2889-3349 GCA_041653035.1 Candidatus Omnitrophota bacterium | reverse complement strand
CGTTAAAAAACGAACTCCCCCGACAAGAAAGGTACAAATTATAAAATCTTCCAGAAAGATCGACCTCGGGAAATTATATAAACCGTTAACAAAAACATTCACGATGATAAAAATAACACTGGCGCCCGCGTTCGCTTTTATTATCTGCCAAAGATCATTCGTGCTGACGTATCTCCAAAGGCCGCGGAATAAACCGAAATAATGGAAAACAGCCAATTTAACGATTATCAATAACGGGAGTGTCTTAAGGAAAACCAGGAAGAAATCGCCGGACAGAGAAAAATCGAAACGCAGCATAAAAGCCAGATAATACGCCGCGCATATCAATATCAAATGAGTGATTATGATGAGAAACCGCCGGTACTTCAGGAAAACAGGATTTTCGACAATATTCATAATAAGATTATTATATACCAAAACACAGCTTTAGCAATTGGCAAAATCCCGTCGGCAGTCCAAA
>JBAZGE010000117.1:0-2879 GCA_041653035.1 Candidatus Omnitrophota bacterium | reverse complement strand
CTCTTTTTTTACCACCTTGACCGCGGTCAAAAGGATGATATAAAGATCAAAAGCAAAAGAGCGGTGATTGAGGTAATATTCATCAAAAGAAACTTTTACGGGAATCGGCAAGGTATCCCTCCCGTTTACCTGCGCCCAGCCGGTTACTCCAGGGCTCAACGTATGGATATTTTTCTTGGTGCGCAATTCCACCAGGTCATCCTGATTGAACAACGCCGGGCGCGGGCCGACAAAGCTCATATCCCCCTTTAAAACGTTAAACAATTGCGGCAGCTCATCAAGGCTGTATTTACGCAAAACCTTTCCTCCGGGGATCAAATAATCTTCGGGATTCCTCATTAAATGCGTGGCCACCTGAGGAGTATTTAATTTCATAGTCCTGAATTTGGCCATTTTAAAATTCGCGTTATTCACGCCGACGCGGTCCGTCCAGAATAGAGCCGGCCCCTTAGACATCAATCTGATCAACACGGCAATAGCCAGCATCGGAACACCCAACAGAACAATCAAAACCAAAGCCAAAATTAAATCAAAAAATCGTTTTATCATTTTTGTCATTACGAAGCCAAGCCTACTCGCCATAGCAAGGATAACGAACCGAATCACGAATAATATAATCCGGCGTTTTTTTACAACGCATAGGCTTACGATAAAAAGCCACTTTAGCAGGGATACAAGATGAAGTACAATGAAGATATAAGGATACAAACGCGGCTATCCTAAGACACAATATCATCGATGGATTGCCATGGAATAGCGAATATCCTATCGTTCAGCTTAACCTTGCGCGGAACCCGGCATACAACATATCCCGTCCCGGCGGCCTTATATTCGGAAAGAAACACCTCAAGATGGCGAATATCACCGGACGCGGGATTTTCCGTCCATTTAACTTCGATGGGCGTGTAAACACCGTCGGCATCCATAACCCAATCAACTTCGGGGCCGTCAGGATCGCGCCAAAACCGAAGCTTGCCGCCCTTGCCATTCGTGTGCGCGCTTCTTAAAAGCTCGAGACCGATAAATTGCTCAAAAACCAACCCCATTGTATCCCGGGAAAGTTTCGTTCCCTCACGAGCGGCAAGCCGCCTGACGCCCAGATCAAAAAAAAGATATTTATCGGATTTAGTCAGCTTCTTTCGAGTCTTGCTGTGAGTCAGCGGTTCGATCCTTTCGGCGATAAGGCAATCTTCCAGTATCTGATAGTACGCGCCGATCGTCGTGTGAGACACGCCGATCTCCTGCGACAATTTCCGTAAATTAATGATCCCGCCGGACTCGGAAGCGGCAAGCTCAAGGAACCGCGCGAAATCCCCGATATTCCGCACAACAGCTTCAGCGCGGATTTCTTCTTCCAGATACGCCGTAACATACGCTCCAAGATCAGTCTCCCTGTCAGGAAGCGCATGAACAGCAAGTATCCCGGGGAGAGAGCCGTATAACAACCTTTCGGCGAGGTCTTTCGCGGGAAATTCCCGCAGGCTAAACGGATCCATCCGAAACGCCACCACCCGCCCCGGAAGGAGATTGACCTGCGCTCCCCGGCGAAGTTTACGGGCGCTTGAACCCGTAAGGATAAAATTGGCCACACCGCGGTCAATCATATCCTGAACAACATCAAGAATAGCAGGGACTTTCTGGACCTCATCTAAAATAACAAGCAGACGCTTACCTTTCGCATCGGAAGAAAGGGCTTCCACCTCGCCCTTAAGCAGCTGCGGCGCCTTTTCGTAACGCTGCCGCACATCAGGCTGTACAAACGATATAGACAAATCAGCCTTGAACTGCCTGGCTAATGTCGTCTTTCCGGTCTGACGCGCGCCCATAAGCAAGACGCTCTTGCCTCGTTCAATCGTATGCCTGATTCTGCCTTCCAGAAGCCTTGGGATGTATTTCATGGTTTCCATTATCGCCGAAAATGGCTACTTAGTCAACAATTTTCTAATCATCAAAATCTCTGAGTTGCCCAAATACGGAACTGTGTCCCGCGCAAAGACTTAACTCGGTAGCCGACTGGAATAACAACATCAAGACTATAATAATTTGTCGGCTTGGTAGAAAATTCGGAATTTCCGAATTTTCTCATGGTCTGGCTTTCTATAAGCTCTTTTTCTTCATAAGCGTTCTTTATATGCTCATTTATGGTTGACTTCGCTTTTTGGAATAATTCCGCCATTTGATCCTGCGTCAGCCAAACCGTTTCCCCTTGAAACATGACATCAATCTTTACCTGCCCATCGGGACTGGCATAAAGGATAATTTGTGTCTCTTGAAGATTCAATTTTTTATTCATTGTTTCTCCTCCCTTCTCGCATTATTATTTACCTCCTACAACAATAGACGCAAGAAAAGGCCAAATCTAACATTTATTTCTCAATACTAAGCCCTTTAACGGTCTCCCTGATCCCCTCTTCCAGCGTAAACGGCGGCTTCCAGCCAAGCGAATTCCTGATTTTACTACTGTCAACAAGGAGCGACCCGATTAATTTCTCCAGTTCTTCTGCCTTTCCCATAATCCTACACAACCCCTTTAGAATACCCGGTTGCAAAAAAAATAAAACCACCTTCTTATTCATCGCACAAGCAATCATCTTTATTAAATCCGGCGTAGACACATCTTGCCCATCACTTACCAAAAAAATCTCACCTGCCGCTTTAGGATGTTGAATGCAAGTAATAATAGCATCCACCAAATTCCCAAGATAAAGAAAACTACGCCGATTATTAACGCCCTTAAAGGGTAGTGGCAATCCAGAGCCAACAATCTTAATCAAATTCTTAAAGTTAGCCTTTACCCCCGGCCCATAAACCAAAGGAAGCCGGAAAATTACCACCTGAAATCCAGTCTCCTTAGCTATGCGAGCCAATTAATCCTCTGC
>JBAZGE010000116.1:0-3356 GCA_041653035.1 Candidatus Omnitrophota bacterium | reverse complement strand
CTTGGGTTGGCGGCATTCAAAATTATGGATAAATGGTTCGGTATCCGGGTTTCTCCGGCGGAAGAGTTGAAAGGGCTGGATATCCCCGAACACGGGACCCCGGCGTATCCGAATTTCTATTCTCACAGTAATTAAAAACACTATATACCCTTAACTCTCCTTCCTGCCCGTCCTATGGCAGGAGGGAGAGCGAAAAAGGAGGAGATCGTATGAAGAAAATAGAAGCGGTTTTCAGGATAGAGAAACTGGAAGATGTTTCCGATGCTTTGGAAAAATTCGGTTATCCCGGCATGATGGTTACCAATATCGAAGGCCACGGCCGGCAGAAGGGATTGACCGAACAATTCAGAGGCAGGGAATATAAGGTGAGTTTTCTCCCGAAAATAAAAGTCGAGATCGTGGTACAGGACGGAGATGTCGACAAAGTGGTGAACACCATCACCAAGGCCGCCCATACAGGGGAGATTGGTGACGGTAAGATCTTCATTTATCCTGTTGAGGACGTGGTGAGGATCCGCACCGGAGAGAAGGGAGAAAAAGCCGTTTAAAAAGCAAAAACGAAAAAAAAGGGGACGGTTCTATTTTTTTACGGCAAGGGAAACTTCCCTTAAAAAAATAGAACCGTCCCCTTTTTTTTCTGAACCGTCCCCGACCCACTCGCTCGGCAATTTCTTCTTGTAATCACCGGTTTAGTCTGGTAGAATTACAGTGATTTTAGCCGGATCCGGAACAAGAGAGGTGAAATATGACAAAGGTTCTTTCCTATATATGTATTATCTGTTTGTTCTTATTTACCGCGTTAAACGCCTCTTTTACTCAGTCTTCCGCGCAGACCGCTTCGCAGGTTCAAAAGAGCCTGGAGGATCTGGAAAAATATGAGCGGTTGGAAAAGAGGATAGAGCGCGGAGAGAAGTCGTATATTAAGGATATTGTTGTTGAAGGCGTTACTTTCCTAAGCAACGATAAAGTTAACTTTTTGATCAAGCCCTATCTCAAGCGCTGGCTTACCCGGAACGATATCCAACAGCTTATAGATTCGATCAAAGACCAGTACCAAAAGAACTCCCAAAAGCCCCCGCAAGTATCTTCCCGCATAGAAGGCCGCAAACTCATCATCAAGGTTGAGGAATGAAATTTCCGCTCAATAGAATTATATACTTGAAAAAGAGCTGGATTATGGTATACTTGTTTCCGTAGATAGATAAAAACAACAATATAGAGAAATAAATGAAATTCGAGGCATTCCTTAACAATTTTGCCGATAACGCGATCATTGATTCATCAAGTTTTGTTATGTTGGATGATAATCTCGCGGATATCAGGCGGCAGGTAAGCGGTTGGGTTAAAAAAGGCCGTCTTATTCAGCTTAAGAAAGGCGTATACGTCTTCAGCGATACCTACCGTAAGGCCGCGCCTTCACCGCGATTCATTGCCAATTATCTTGTCGTACCTTCGTACCTGAGCCTTGAATACGCGCTTGGCTACTATGGCCTTATTCCCGAGAAAGTCACCGTGTATAGTTCACTCACGACCAAGAAAACCCAAACATTCACGAATGCTCTCGGTAAATTCGAGTATTCTTCTCTAAAAGAAAGCTTGTTTTTCGGTTTTACCAAAGCGGTATCCGAGAATCAGGATTTTTTCATCGCTTTGCCGGAAAAAGCCGTCCTGGATTTCTTTTATCTTCGCGAACATATCAAAGGCGCTCCCGGAGAGTTTGAGGCATTCCGTTTTCAGAATCTCGAGATTCTCAAGCTCAAGCGTTTCCACGAATTCAGCCGGGCATACCCCGGCAGGGTACGGAAGGCCGTCCGGTCATTTATTGATTTTGTAAAACAAGAAACCGCCGCATACGTAAAAATCTAAATGAGAGATTATATTAAATCGATCGTAGACAAAAAAGCGTCCGCGGATGACAATCTTAACCGTATCCGCGAATATATTCAGGCGTATTTTTTGTATGTTATTTACCGCAAGAAATATTACCGGGATATGGTTTTTACGAGAGGCACTGCTCTGCGTTTTGTTTACCGGATTAAGCGGTTTTCCGAAGATATCGATTTCAGCCTTTCCGCCCGGAGTAAGCAGATTGATTTTAACGGAATGATGCTCGATATCGCGCGGGAGTTTAAGCAGGCGGGCTATGCCCTGGAGATTAAGACAGAAACCGGTTCCGCGGTGAAAAGCGCCTTGCTTAAATTCTCCGGCATCCTGTTTGAAACCGGCTTAAGCCTGTTGAGAGATGAAAAGTTTTCGATTAAAGTGGAAATCGACTCCCGCCCGCCGGAGGGGGGGATTGAGGCGCATACCATGGTTAATGCTCCGTTTATGTTCTATATTCAACATTATAATTTGGAATCGTTATTCTCCGGGAAAGTGCATGCTTTACTGTACCGTAAATATACCAAAGGAAGAGACTGGTATGATTTAATGTGGTATTTATCCAAGTTTAAGGATATAGAACCTAATTACACCATGTTGAATAACGCCATGGCGCAGACCTTTAAAGAACCGCCTCAGTTTACCCGGGAAAATTGGAGGGCAGAAATTAAGAAAGCCGTTGAAACCTTGGATTGGGAAAAAATCAGAGGTGATGTCGGAAGGTTTCTTGAGGATCAGAGCGAGCTTAATCTTCTTGTTCCGGAAACCTTCATTAACTTACTTTGATCCCAAGATTCCCCGGGGGGATAGGAATCGGGGAACCGGCGAAGTCCTTTTCCTATATATGGTGCCTCATAAGTTGGTGCATTTTTGGTGCACGACCCCATAAGTTATTGCTTGCTATTTTAAGGGGATACTCTTAGAATAATAGATAGAAATAGTTGTTTTTTTATTAGAGAAAGGAGTCTCTACCATGAAAAAATACGCCGTTATTTTACTCGTCGGGTTATTCATCGCGGGGTGCATGAGCAGTCCGGAGGGCGGGAAACCCCTGGCCAGGATCAATAATTATGAGATCTCCGAGGCGGAATTCGAGGAGGAGTTCAAGGCTTCTTCGTACAGCCACAGCGATACCGTCGAATCCCGCGGGGAATTCCTGAATACCCTGATCAACCGCAAGCTGATATTGCAGGATGCCCAGAAGAAGGGCATGGATAAGAATGAGAGTTTTCTTAAGATGATAGAGAGATTCTGGGAGCAGTCGCTTTTGAAGATTGCGCTGGACCGGAAAAGCAATGAAATCGCCGGCTCCGCGTTTGTCGGTGATAAGGAAGTAAAAGAAGCCTATGAAATAATGTTCAAAGAGGGCAAGACCGATAAGCCGTATGACCAGATGTATCAGCCGATAAAATGGCAGATAACCAAGCAGAAAGAGAATCAGACGATGTCCGATTGGTTGTCAAGTCTGCGCAAGC
>JBAZGE010000115.1:0-3439 GCA_041653035.1 Candidatus Omnitrophota bacterium | reverse complement strand
TATGTCCTATCTTGAGAGTCATTATCCTGACGTGGTAATCACCGGCGCCGGCTGGGCGTTTGGGGCAGTGGCCTTATCTTTTGTCCTCTTAGCATATGGATATAGAAATAATAACCATAGTCCTCATCCGCCGTCATTAGGGACATTACAAGGAAGTATTCCGGTTCTTTTATCAATTATTTTTCTATTTATAGGATGGTACGTCAACCCCATTCTCTTTTTGCCGGCAGGATATTTTATGGCATGGGTGCTTTATATGCATCACGTTGAACAGTTTGACAGGAAGAGGGCAGATGAATATATCAAGGTAAGCACCCCGGAAGAAAGGAATGATTTTAGGCTTATGATGAGATGTATACTGCCAGATTGTTTGGTTTTGGCCGATGAAGGGCAGCATCGTGCAGCCAGGTATCTTATGAAAGCATTTTTTAAGATGCCGGAGGAGGAAAAGAGAGTGACGCAACCGATATCGCAGAGGTTTAGCGCTGAAGAAGTCGCGGATTATGGCATGCAGCAGCGGTTTCAAGATGTATATAAGAGGCTGGAGAAACGCGACGGCGGGGAATTCGGTAACGTGAAGAGCTATAGAGAACCCAAGGAATTGTTGAAAACGGCAACGAACGGTTGGTTGGTCCTTTTTGATGTGGATAAATCATCCGGGCTGGAAAAAGACCTGCGGCGTGAATTTATTAGTAAAATAAACGAGATTATTGATGAAAATGTGGTTGGGAAAATAGAAGGTAGTGGAGTGTTCGACACGCCTATGTCCCAAAAATATCCTGAAAAAGAGGAAGGTTTTATCCATGTGCCAGGAGACTTTGACCGGAATGTCTTGGGACGGATGCTGGAAAATACGAGAATAGAAGTTGAAGATAACACTCCTCTAACCCTGACCGTTGCCGCGGTCAATATGAAGGATGTTTTCGGCGCTTATCCGGGATGGCCTTCGTTCACAGATTCAAAACGGCGGTGGCTCGTGGAAGAAAAGTTGTTGTGGGGTAATCTGAAGGATGGGAAGGCGCAGGGCGGCAATAGAGTGATCTGGTGCGATTGCGGTGAATCTGGCGGGAGGAATGGAGTTGATGCCGCAGACATGGATGGCGGAGAAGAAACTTTAATCACTGTTTTACCGGAAGGATTGATCCCGGATAGAGGGGTTGAAGCGATCGCATCCCTGAGAGATATCACCGTAAAACCCTCAATAACGTCGTACGGTGATTTTGACCGTATTGGCGGAAGGATGGTGGATGTCTTCCGTGCGAAAGATTCCGGCCTGAATGGCAGACAAATAGTGATTAAACGATTCAATCCCTATCTGTCACACATTCAATGGCCGGTGGAGGTTTTGTATTGGGAGGCAATCGTAAACACCTCCCATCCCGAGGTCGTTCTTATCGACGGTTGGCAGTTAATTAAGATCCCGCAGGTAAGCGCGTTCCGGTATCTTCCCGGCATGCTTATACAACAGTTAACGGTTGAGTCTTATTGCAGGGTGAAATACCGGGAATTGGCAAAGGCCTTTAACCGGCAGGGAATAATCATTGTGGACGGTTTTAACACTGTCAGCAATATCGGGAATATAAGGAATGAAGCGGGGGAATGGGAAGGTGTTCTGGTGGATAATAACAGTATCAAACCAGGGCCTTCGAGAATAAAAAGATTTCTGGGAACGCTTACGGGAATTGATTCGCTTGCGATAACAAACCGGGAAGTATTGGATTTCGTGCGAAAGAACCGGCAGAGGTACGGTCGGCAATTGCTCCGCGGGTTCAGCGCTGAAGATGTGGTGCTTGCCGCCAGTTATCACCGCGCGCGTACTGAAGGAAAGACCGTGAAGGACTCGCTGAGAGAAGCGTTGGGAGTATGGAAATTTATATACGACAACCATAAAGATGGTTACACGGACAGCAGTTTTGTCAAGCAGTTGGACGGCGGCAAGCCGGTACTTTCCGTGGTGACCGAGGTCCCGGCCAAGCTTCAGATGCATACGCCGCTGCCTCCCATCAAACGCGACCGGAAATTCCAGGTGTACGCGGATTGGGTCATGCTTTACGGTTTGGCCGAATTGCTCCTATACGCGTTAAAGTGGAAGCAAAACGGCGGGATTCCCGCCGGGCTGCCGTATGATTTTTCGGGATTTATGAAGCATATTAAGTGGTCCAAGGCGCAGGGGTTATTGGAAATAACTCCCGGAGAGGAATTGTCAGCGTGGCTCCGGGATTACTTTGTCAACGCTTACGGGTTCTTTAATATACGGAACGCCGACCTTGGGATAGAGACGGATAAACTTCTTGAGGACCTGGAAGATTTCAATTTCATCCGTTATGAACAAGGACGCTTCTACTTCCATGAGTCGCAAAAAGCGAAGATGGCGATCTGGGCCCAATGTAATTTCTTCATCTCCGATGAGCTGCAAGAGTTTATTACCGAAGATGGGAAGATTAACGATCCCGGACGTATGTTGAAATTAATGAGCGAGTACGCGTTGGGAGCCGCCGAGTCGATACTCTCGCCTGTAGAGGCGCGCCAACCCTTCCTGAGCGCGGTCCTGGATCTGCCTCCGGTGAAAAGAAACGGTCTGTCCAGGTTCCTTAAAGAAAAACGCGAATCACTGCGCGGTATGTACGTGAGCGAGTTGGCCGATGCCGTCCTGTTTATGATGTATCAAATAGAGGATATGAAACAATGGGCGAGAAAAAATCTCCCGGCTTTAGAGAACCGGAATACTCATATCGTTTCTCCGGAAATATCCGCTTTGGCCGGCGGGTTGGGAAGGATGATGCAGTATTTAATCAGGTCGTATAAGAAATTAGGTATCCGCGCGATTTCCCATCAGCCGTATTATCTCTACCAGTTGGATCAGCGGGGGTATTTGAACGCGCGCCTCGATTATGCCGATTCTCTGTATTCTCCGTTAAAGATCGAAGATGCGCCCTGTTATACTTTTACCATTACCGTGCAGAACCAGCCGGTCGTGGTGGATATGTATAAGGCCTATGATGAGGACGGCTCAGTTTCCTACCTGTACCGGGACAAAGGGGATTATTTTGTCAAAGGGCTTTATTGTTACGATGAATGCGGCAATGGACTGCCAAATGAATTCGTATTCTGTGAGTTCTTTACCAAAGCGGTGTTGAAGGGGATTTCGCATATCGAAGGAGAAGCCAAACGGAAAGATCCCATATCGTGGCGGCCTCCGGTAGCCTATCTGCATGACGGACAATCGGCCCTGGCCGCGGTCTGGCCGCTTTTTGACCGGGAGTATCAGAATGAGGTAACTTTGTTAATGGAATACGCGTTTTGCACCCACACCTATTTCAACCGCAAGACCGGAGACCTGCGTTTACGGCAGATACTGTTGAACGCGGGAGTCACGGAGAAGTGGATGTGGTTATTCCGGCGGCAGACTCCGGAAGGCAGCGAAATATACGACCTGACC
>JBAZGE010000114.1:0-3462 GCA_041653035.1 Candidatus Omnitrophota bacterium | reverse complement strand
CGATGGAACCGACATAAGCCAGTCCTTCTTCGTTTATCAAAGCGATCAATTCCCGTTCATGCCTGTCCTCATCTTCGGCTATGAGCAGGGCATCCGGCACCACGGAACTCAACTCTTTATAAACTCCGGACGCTTTCTCCTCTCCTTTTTCCAAAAGCTTGATCCCGAAGGTCAGACCGAAAAGTCTTGCGATGACAACATAAAACCATACCTTGAAACGGTTCGGGCGTACTTCTTTTCCGGTTATTTTTTTCCAAACACCGTAATGCCGCAATTCATCCTGCGCGATCCTTGCCAGCACCTCACTATTGTTCCGGTCCTTGATCGAACGCGAAAGTATCCGGTATATGTGATATTCGGTGATCTCGCTCTTCTGAAAAGCGCCGATCCTGGTTTTTATCGCGGCATCATTCATCGCCCGCCTCCCGTTGAGAAAATACATCCCCCCGCTCAAAATATGCCTGTTCGCTCCCCGCTTCATCCAGGTCGTATTGTTTATCCTCAAGGATACTCCGGGCCGCAAGCATTCCCGTTTCCATGGCGTGATCCATGTTATTATAGCGAAAACGCCCGCTTCGGCCGATCAAACGCAGATTTTTAAAACTGCCGAGATAATTTTTTACCTTTTCGGCACTTCGTTTATAATGCAGATCGTACACCGGATAAGCGTACTTCTCTCGGTGCACATAATGCCGCATCACTTCTTTTTTTCCGGCCAGGCCGCTTTTTTCCAAAACCGGTAAAGCGCGCTCCAGCAGATCTTCAGAAGAGGAATTCCATGTCCGGTCGCCGTGCCAGCAAAAAAACTCGATGAGCAAAGAAGTCTTATCCTCGGGAGCCATGGCCGCGCTCCAGTTCTTCGGCTCCATTATCCTGCCGAAGGGAACTTCTCGGTCAGGAAAATAGATCCATTGATTCTTTGAAGCCTGCGGCCTATCCAGAAAAATAAACAAAGAAATGTGCGACCGGAATTTCAGATTGTGCGCCGCCTTCAAGATATCTTCGGGAGGCTGCGGATCCAACAATTCCACCAATTCGGTGATCGGGATAGAAGAAATAAGATGCCCGGGCTCAAAAGAAAAAGACCTGCCGCCGTTTGACACAAGGACTTCCCTGATACGATTGTCACGGTGGGAGATCTTGACCGGATAGCTGTTTAGATACAATTTATTGCCATCAACAACTGCCACCCGCTCTTTCATCTCTTCGAATATCCGGCCGATGCCGCGGTCCGGATAAAAAAAACGGTCAACCAGTGTTTTCGGCCGGTTTTTATCCGGGAAAACCGCGTTTTTAATTATCTCGCGCACCGAAAGATTCTTGATACGCTGTGTTATCCAATCCGGCGATATCCCGGAACACGGCAAGCCCCAGATTTTTTCGGTATAGCCCAGCATAACGATCTCAGCGAGGGTACGGCCGAAATCAGAGACCACTTTATCTTCAAAAGAAACAACCTTCCGCTTAAACAAAGACTTTTTAGCCTTCTCGTGCAAAAAATCCCGGCCAATCCTGAATGATACCCCCGGACCCATTCTCACCAAGGTTTCTTTAAGGTTTATAGGGTAGAGATAAAATCTGCCGTTTATATAGAACCGAGACAACCGTTCCACTTGTATCCATCCGTCACCGAGAAGCCCCTCGATAAACCCGTACAAGCTTTTATTCTGACTGAAAAAACGGTGTCCCCCGATATCGGTCAGAAAACCATCGAAACACAGCGTCCGCGAAAGCCCTCCCACGGCACCATTCCTCTCAACCAGCGCGCAGCGCCTGCCTTTCCGGGTGAGCTCAAAAGCCGCGGACAAGCCCGCGGGGCCGGCGCCTAATATTAAAACAAGATCGGTATCCATCATTGATCCTTCCCGGCGGCAGACTCATTCTCGGGATTCCGAGCGGAGATATCAACCCCCAATTTATCGTTCCGTATGTAGAATTTTTCTTTCCCGATCTTTTCAACCGTATACTCCTGTTCAAAAAAACGCAGGAGTTTATTATAGTCATCTTTAGAGACCCATCCGTTCAACAGCAAATCAACCACCGTCAAACGGCCATCGATACGATAGACAATAACCGCGGGCCGCTTGGCCAGGATATCCGCCGCGATACTGCTTTTCATCAGATCTTTTTTCACACTGGAAAGGTTCATCGCGAAACTCCTCTGCCAGATTAAAAAAAGCCTGGTGGCATCAAAATTAAAAATCGGATGAAACGGCACGAGGGTAAAACAGGATTCACTCCCGCAGTAATTCATTAAACGCGCGATAACTTTTTTACTTTCGAAAAAATCAGCTTCGTCATTTTTATGAATGTTCAGCATAATATTGGGAAATACGAACAAGACCGGGATAACGCTGAGAACAAATATTTTCAAGCGGAGTGATCTAAAATACCGGAAAACGCCGGGAAAGGGGCATCCGCTGCCTGCGATACCGCACATAATAAACCAGAACCCCAAATAATACCCTCCTCCGGTAAGAGGCATCGGGGCAAGGCCGGTCAGAGAACTGAGGAAACTCAAGCAAAAAAACGCCAATAAAATAAACGACTTAGAATCTCCGGAAGAACGGCAGCGTTTAAAAAGAAGGAATGCCCCCCATACGCCCAGGCCGCTTATTGCCAAAGGAAACGCGTTTGAAAAAATCATCCTTTTCCCGTTGAACCGTACTACCCAAAAAAAGAATTCGTACACGATATTCCTGGAAACCAGATAATAGATCAGGGGACAGCACCCCAAAACAATACCGGCGAGATACAGAAACGCCTTAGCCGGCTTTAAACGGTGATTTTCCCGGAAAATAACAATGAGCGGCGCCAGCAAAAGAAGATACTGTTTGAATATAAACGATTCCGCGAGCCCGAAAGCGATGCCCGTCCAGAAAGCCGGGGACAATTTTTTCCCGGGTATTTCCAAACAGCAATAAATACCGATAAGAAGAAAAAACTGCATAAAAAGATCCGGGCGGAGCCAGCAAAATTGGCTAAGGATGGCGGCCGAAGATATAACCAGCAGATAGACGGATATCCCGGCTTTTCCTTCCCAGCACTTCCGGGAAATACGCCATCCGATAAAAAAATTAACGAGAGAAATAAACAAAGCGGCTAACCTGCTTGACTCAAAAATAAAAACCGACGGCTTACAAACTTTAATGAACGGCGCCATAAAAGCCCATAATAACGGGGAATGATGCTGCCAGAAATCCTTAAAGGGGATCAATCCCCGGGAAACCAGCCAGGCGCAGTGAAGGTGTTCGCTTTCATCACTCTCTATCCCCGCCGTCCATGCCCAAAAAATGAATAAACACAGATTAATGAAGATATACGGCGCAAGGCTGATATCCGATTTCTTCCTGAAACGGGAATAAACCCAGATACCGTTAATCCCGATCAACAACAGGAAAAATATAAAATTAGTATATGTTCTCAGGTTTATCAACAGCATGAACATCGGAACCTCCCATA
>JBAZGE010000113.1:0-3492 GCA_041653035.1 Candidatus Omnitrophota bacterium | reverse complement strand
GAATGTCACGTCATTACTACGATGTGGGTGAGATGATCGGGACTGCTATTTACACCAAAGCTATCCAGAATATCGATTTATTGATAAAGGTCGCTGAGCATAAAGCCCTATTTTTTAAAGACAGTAAGGCGCATTATGCTTTGGCAAAGCCGGGCAGTCTTCGATTAATGCCTCTAGTACGTTGTTAATTTAATTCCTAATGGTTTCATAGGCTCTATTGAGTTTCTCGCGAGCTTTGCTCTTTGTAAAATGCCATGTAATTTTTGTCTGAAGACGATTACGTTTTGCTCCCCATGCCTTAACTTCTTTGGTCAAGGTGCGTCTTTGAGCAATGCGCCTATCAAGGCATTGTTTTGATAGCGCTGATAATTCAATCTCAGCCATATTTAACCAACTGGCCTTCTTGGGAGTATACGCCATCTCAAACCGTTGGGATAAAGCAAAGGCTTCCGGTGCGTCAAAGACTTCATAAAACGATGAAGGATTATGTGTATTAAGATTATCCTGAACCAGGACAATCTTATCGGCATCGGGATAATATGACGCCAACTCTTTCATAAATTCAGCGTAATCTTTCTTAGTTTTTTGTTCTGTGACTTTAATAATGCGGTGTCCGGCTAAAGGTTCAACGGCCATAAGCACAACACATGTTCCGTAACGTTTGTAATGATAGTCTTGACGCTCAACGCGTCCCGGCTTCATGGGAAGAGGCATGAGAACATCTCCCAGCAACTGGCACGGACGTTCGTCAAAGCAGACAACCGGTCGTCGAGAATCATAGGGTTGTTCATAAATATTCAAAACTTGCTCCATCCGCCAGAGATAATCGGCAGTAATAACCCCAATGCACCATTGTTTCTTTAAGTGAGGCTTGAGTTCGTTTTTTTTAGAATGTTGCGTATACTTTGATACGAAATACTTTCAACAATGTCCAATTCTACGACACTATCGGCCAATAAGCGTAGGCTCCACCGGGCATGGCCTTCAGGAGGCTTGCTACAGGCGATAGCCGTAATTTTGGCCATGGATTTACCATTGAATTTTGGAGGCTGTCCGGAACGTGCCGCTTCTTGAATCGCCCGTTCTATTCCTCCTTGGTGATAACGCCGCCTAATATTGAATATGGTAGCCAAGCATACATTTAACGCATCGGATATTTCTTCATCTGTTTTGCCCTTAGCTTCATCAGCTAAAAGCAAGACCCGGCATCGTGTGATCTTTCGCGCTTTGTCTTTACCAGATTCAACAATCTTTTGCAAGTATTGCCGTTCGTGTTCGCTTAATTTAACACGGTGGCTTTTTTGGCTCATGGTTTATCTCCTTTCTTTAGAAGATAATACCACGAAATCTATAAACTATCAATAACTAACTTAACAAAGTACTAATCTGCTAAAATCCCAATTTCTAAATCTTAATGTCTAATTAATTTCTAATGACTAATGCTGAATTAGACATTTTTGCATTAGGTATTTATTAGGCATTCGGATTTAAGCATTAGACATTAATTACTTGCTCGACCTACAATATTCCGCCGCCAGCCTTCCGGCGGCTTCTCCGGTGGCTAAGGCGATACCGGATACCCGCGCGGAAGCATGCGCCGAAGGATCCGCGGAAATCATAGTGCCCGCGGCAAACAGATTCTCGAACCTGCGCGACTGCAGACAACGTTTGGGGATCTCATAATGACCGTTCTCAACATACCGGTATTGCGGGCCATTATCTTTATCCCAAAATTCCGAAGGCCACGCTCCCCGGGCAGCCGCATCCATAAACCTGCGCCCGGACACCACATCTTCGCCGGTGAGTATATAAGCCCCCCGGGAACGCTCATCCTGGCGAGGGAAAACACGCTCAGAAAATCCGCTTATACGGCTGGCGCTCATCTCCGGCAGGACTTCCCGCAAATACCGGTGCAGGACCATAACCAGCAGCCGCGCGAACTGAGGAGATTCTTTATCGGCAACGCATATTTTAAGAAACCCTTCCCGCGGACGGGGCCCCGGCAGGAACTGAGTAAACCGGCAATACGACGGTAAATTTTTTTCGGATTGAACCTTGGACAGCCAATACGGAACCTTTATTTCCAACATTTCATGCCCGCGGGCAATCCCGGACAGGCGGACACTGAAACCTCCCAATTGGCGGCTCTCATCTCTTTCATAAATACCGTCCATCCCCATACAGCGCATGACCGCGTTATTCCCGCTGGCATCAACCACCGCTTGAGAACAAATTTGGTAATTTTTTTTTGCAGTACGTATACGAAAAGAATCGACAACATGGTTACGGCATTCCGCATTGAATACCGTACCGCGTATAAAACGGATACGCTTTTCGGACCGGATAAATTCAGCCAGTACAGCGGCTGTATTTTTATAACCGGCGGAAAGAACAAAAACCCTGCCCATTTGCAGGACTGCCGCGCCTTTAAGAGCCGCGCAAAACTCATCCGCGAAACCTCCGTGTATAGTCCGCGTCGAAGCCGAAGGTTTTTTCAATCCGTAGAACCCGCAGAGCGCCTGATGCATCGCGCCGACAATAGTTCCGCCGAAATAGCCGTTTTTCTCAACCAACACCACCTGCGCCCCCGCGCGCGCCGCGCTTATCGCGGCCGCTGTGCCGGCAATCCCGCCGCCGACAACCAGGACATCGCAAGGAACCATTCTTTTTTTATCCGGCATCGAATCCTCCCAGAAGCCGCGCGCGCATTCGTTCCATAAACGCATCGGCATCGGATTCAGAGATCATCCCGCGCAGATATGAAAAAACCACGCTCAAACGTTCTCCGTAGCGCGTAAAAAACACTCCCCTGCCCGGCGGCACCGGCACGCGCGGAGTATGAAATACCCCCCGCACCGGAACCCGCATGAATTCCGCGGAGGCAAATCCTCCCGAAGCGTTAAAAGAAAAAGCGAATGCCGCGTCATTCTCCCTCATCATCGCTCCCAGGACTGAATGAAGCAGGCGCGCAGGAACGATACGCATCAGCAAACCGGCTTCTTCAAGGTCGCGGGGAAATCCATTTTTCACCTGTTCATACATCTGGTTCTTGACCGTTTCCAGGACCGTTCCCATATCCTCGGAATCTTCCTTCCGAACGCGAAAAAACAAAAATGAAACGTGATTAAAAAATACGTCCTGCCGAGCCCGGTCCAAAGAACGGGTATCCAGATTTACCGGAATGAGATATTCGCCGACTCCGGAACCTTTGCTCAAACGCAAATCATGCAAAACGGATATCACGACGGCAAGGGTATAGGGCATAAGCATAAGATACCCCGCTTTTTCATCCGCGAGTTCAGAGATGCGCCGGGACTGCTGAAGGTCAAAGGTATGATGGCGAAAAACAAACTCGGTACCACCCGGCACCCGCTCTCTATATCCCCTGCCTGCCTCTTCCGGTTGTCCCAAAGCCCGGAAAAACCGGTTCACCCGCCGGCCGGCGGAAAATTTGCGTTTCCACGCCGAAAGATGAGGGCCCTGCTTCGGCAA
>JBAZGE010000112.1:0-3499 GCA_041653035.1 Candidatus Omnitrophota bacterium | reverse complement strand
TCCAGATAGTCCTCATCCTGGCTGGAATAATCGTACCCAGACCAGATCGGGATCGAGAATCTGCGTATCTGCGCGGGGATTTTGTACCTGGCGCGGAAATCATCCGGGTTTATATCCAGGGCATAGATATTATCTTCGCTGTTCGGATAGTGCATTTCTTCCATTGTCCCGGGTATATCCGTATGCAGCCAGCTTGTTTGTCCCAAGGCCAAAGGCGACAGCCAGGTCGGCAATGCGGCCTTGTATGAAGTATTGGCCTCGCTCCAATTTATCAGGAAACCTCCTGCTGCTACCGCTTCTGTGAACGGAGTGCTGTCTTTAACCTGAATAACGCCGTCCCGGCTCGGGAACATCCCTCCTCTGTATTCTTCACGGGTAGTATGCTTATGAACGGTATAGCTTAAATTATTTATCATTAATATCTTGCGGAAAACTTCCAGAGAACGGGTTTTGCCTTCACCGCTGGCTCCCTGGTTGATGAAAAACCTGCTCGTTGAACTCTCTCTCAGGACAAGCGCCCTGACCAATTGCGCGAAGGTCTTTTTGTCGCTACTGCGCAGCGAATATCCGTAAAGCGCGAGTACCGCTTCCTCAAATGATTTCCCGGGGTTCGTTCTTTTAAACTCAGATAGTTCAGGGCAGATCTTTACCCTGATCCCGTCTACAATCGCCTCATCTGCGGTTATCTCTATTTTGGCCTTATCGTAAGAGCTGCCTATCTTGCCGAATTCCTGAGTAAACGCCTCCCGGAAGCTGTTTCTGTCCTTCTCATACCTGAATCTCAGGATAAAATACCGGTATAGCTCCTCTCTTAAAACATCAATACTCGCGCCCCTGTTTTTGGCGTATATGCCGATATTTATGTAATCTTGGGGAGAAAACAGCATATCCTCCTGAAGCCATTTCTTGCCGCTCAAACTTTCGTAATTCTCCGATAAAAGCTCAGCCGCATTTTTTTCGATACCGTAACGGTTCATTAACAGATTTAACATATCCTGACGGCTTACATTACCGACCCTCTGCCGTAAGACCCTGTCTAAATACGCCTCATCTTTTATCAGGCCTTCCTCTTCCATGGTAAATATAATGTGGAGATTTTCCGGAAGCACGTAGTATTTCTGAAGCTCCGCAATAAAGATCGCTTTTTCCCATAGCAACGGGAATAACTCAACCCTCAAGCTGTCCATAACGGCATGGACGTTGCGGAAAACCAGGTACACAGGAACACAGGGATTACCTTGCGCCTCTTCTATCACAAGCGGAATAAGCCCGGGTTTAAACGCATAACCGCCCTGTTTATCGGGCAGGCTCACTCCGATCAAATCGGGACGCTCGTTATAATAGGAGAGATTGACGTCGTATAATTTTCCTTTGCTCTCGCGCCATACCTTGTCCAGAGATTCATCCAGCGCCTTGTGCGATTTATCCGATAAAATGAATAACGCCGGCCACCCGATCTCAACGCAACGCAGCAGCGAATAATACGTCTTCTGATAAGTATCCACACCCCACAATAACGCATCTTGCTTATCGTTATCCAGCGTGGAGAAACTTTGGTATGAAAGTTTATTGATAAGATCGGGGATATCCCTGTCTTTGAGCGCCTTTTTATCTCCCAAGGTTAAACGCTCGAATAACTCGAAATATTCCCCGATAGTCTCCTCCAGTATCTTTTTGAACTCATCTATCTCCTCTCCAAACATACCCCCGTAAAGAGTAAGCTCAGACAAGATAAAGTATTCAATGGTATTTTTTATCTCCAGCTTCTCGCGGCTTATAAAGACATTGGCTAAATACAGTTTTATGAACACATAATGCAGCCTCACCAGTTCCCGGAAACTGGCTACCCACAAGCTGTCGCCGGTGTGTTTTGAAGCTATATAATCTCTAAGCTTGTCTTCCAAATCAATGGTAAGCCTGATCATGTCTTTAATGTCCGTTTCAGAAAGGTAAAACTCTTCACCCGATAAATAAGCCAGTAGCGCCGGAACCAACGGGTGGGTTTCCCATTGGTCTTTATCCCAGGAACCAAAAGGTACCCTATCTATAAAATAAGAGAACTGGTCTTTTAAGTATGTATAAACGGAATCGCTTTGTTTATTAATAATAAACCTGCTTTGTTCCATAATGCCGGGGATAGGCTCTCCATCTTCATTTAAAAACCGTCCTGCCGCAGTGGCGCTGGTTTCATCGGCTGTTAAGGCGGGATTTTTCTGTAAGACGGCTGCTACGCCGGAAAGAAAATTGCTATTTCGTATAGGAGGCGCCCGGCCGGGTTCAGTCTGTCCGCATTCTCTTAATAATGCCCTAAGATAACCGTCTTTAACATCCGACTTACCGATGAACGAGAGCGCTAACGCGGCTATCAGTATTGCCTCATCCGAGGTTATCCGTATCCTCGTTTCTTCATCATAGTAACCTTCATAGGCTTTCCTTAAATTCCTTACCAGCGATTTAAACTTTCTCTCCCATTTCTTATATTCGTAAGTGTAATTACTACCGCCGTCATAATTGCCCCTAAAAAATGAGGACAGGCGAAGTATGAAATACTCGGTCTCTTCTATTTCGCTATCTTTGAAATTGTACGGAGGAGCTGTTAGAAATGATTTTTCTTTGTTTGTAAAGAAGATAAGGAAGGGCGTGCTCCTTATATTCTTCGCGGCGGGATCATACCATAGAACAACAGGCGGGCCGGTGATCTTTCCGCTGTCGGCGTAATATTCCTCAAGCGCGCCGATTATCCTGCAATGTTTCTCCCACTCGGACCGTATGGGCGTGTAGGTAATAACGTTCGTTATGACGTTTCGCATATCCATGAAAGTGATCGGCAGCAATAAATCCTGAGGCTCTTTCTCTCCGCCGTCAGCTTTGAAGTCATCTATTAATTCCTCCCCGAATAAAGCGCTGAACAACTTTTGGTCCCCGCCTCCGATCACGGTCACTTTTATGTCGTGGGGCCTCCGGCTTCGCATTGTAATTGCAAACGACCCAAGGCCGAAGAATTCGCACACTTGCGGATCAAGAAGAAAGTCACTCCCTTTGAATTCTACCGGGGCTTTAAACAAGTATAATAATTTCAGTCCCTTCTTTTGGCAATCTTTCAATGACAGATGAGAAGCCTGGAGAAATATTACTATAGATTTAAGAAAATTGTCGCGAGAGAAGGTTTGCGCCCCAATTTCGCGAAAAGATCCTTTTTCTTCCCGGATATACTTTTTTAAACTTAAAAATACCTGTTCCCTGCCGACAGCGGCCCCTTCAAAATACCTTATGACCTGTTCCAGAGTGTCTCTTTCATAATCAACCTTTTTCACAATCTCCGGATGAATTTGATAAAACCACATCAAATCAAGAATTATTTTCATAAATGGGCTGAGTTTTTGCTTCTTTATCGAGGGCCATGACGGAGTTTGTGCCTTAATAACCGTCTGCGCTCCCATACCGGCACGGCTCTTGACTTCGCTTCTCGGATCCCGGTTTGCCGAAGATTGCGAAAGAA
>JBAZGE010000111.1:0-3548 GCA_041653035.1 Candidatus Omnitrophota bacterium | reverse complement strand
TCATCCAGTAATCGGAAACAGCTTTCATCCCGCAGGCCGGTCGCCCCGGCGCCGCAGGCATCAAGGACGACCGGGATGCCTTTCTTGTTGGCGATCAACGCCGCGATCTTCATCGCCTCTACCAGTTCTTCGGTCAGGGTACCGATATTCAAAACCACCGCGGAAGCAATGCCCGCCATTTCCGCCGCCTCTTGAGGCGCATGCGCCATTACCGGCGAAGCCCCGAATACTTTTACCGCATTCGCGCAATCATAAATAGTCACCCAATTCGTCAGATGATGGATGATCGGGCTTACCTTTCTGACTTTTCCCAATAACGTATAGGCAGCGATCTTAAACTTCCGCATCTCTCTCCCTTTCTGCTTGTCCCAATGGATGGAAACCATCCGAAATCAGGAATATTCCTGTTTGGGCAAAGATATTCGGGAACAGCCTGACAACTGATTTTTCCCCGATGAACACCCCGGCTTCGATCCTTATTCTTTTACGCCGGCAATAGCCGGTAAAATCCGTGATGCTTAGAAAATGGACGTTCGGGCTCTCATACCAGGTATACGGCAGTGATCCGGTTACCGGCGCCCGCCCGCGGAAGAAAAGCTGAACCCTCGATTTGTAATGCGCGAAATTCGGGAACCCCACGACCACCTTTTTGCCGACACGCAAGGCATCGGTAAGCACGGGTTCAAAATGTTTCACCTGCTGGAGGCTCTGATTCAATATCACAAAATCGAATGACTTATCCTGATATTCGACAAGCCCGCTGTCGATATCGCCGTGGAACACATTCAATCCTTTAGCCACGCAATCATAGATCGCCTGTTCATCGATCTCGATCCCCTGGCCGCGCACCTTCTTTTCCCCGGCCAACAGGAAAAGCAACTCTCCGTTCCCGCATCCCAAATCCAGGACGGAAGCGTTCAACGGGATTATATCCCGTATCGCCTCAAAGTCAACGCGTATTTCCTTATTCTCTGTAATCATCGATTACCCCTTCGATCCGGAAACCCTGTTCAAAAAATGCCTGATGAGATGCGTCTCTTGTTCGGTTTCCAGAAGAAACGCGTCGTGGCCGTACGTAGAATGGACCTCGCAGTAACTGGCCTCCAGCCCGGAAAGCTTGCAGGCGGTAACGATCTCTTTTGACTGGTACGCCGGATAAAACCAATCCGATTTAAAAGCAATCACCAGCACTTTCGCTTTTGTGCGGCGAAGGGCCTCGCCAAAAGGCCTGCCGCCGGAGGCGTCGAAATTATCCATTGCCTTGGTGATATACAGGTATGAATTAGCGTCAAACCTCTTTACGAAATTATCCCCGTGGTAATGAAGATACCCCTCCACTTCAAAATCCGCGGCGGTAAATTTAAACGCTTCCCCGTTTTCTTTTTTCTGCCTTCCGAACTTTTCAGCCATAGAGATATCGCTCATGTAGATGATATGGCCAAGTATGCGCGCCACCGCCAGGCCTTTGGCCGGAGGGGCTGTCCCGTAATACTGCCCTGCTTTCCAGTTGGGATCGGCCATAATAGCCTGCCTCCCCACTTCATTAAAAGCGATCTGCTGGGGGGAATGTTTTACGGCCGTGGCAATCGGGATCGCGCTGAGAACCCGGTCCGGATATTGCATCAGCCAGGAAAGGACCTGCATGCCCCCCATCGAGCCTCCCGCCACGCACAGAAGCTTATCTATCCCCAGATGATCGACCACCAGCGCCCTCTGGCATTTTATCACATCGTTGATGGAAATATGCGGAAAATCAGGCCGTACGGCTTCCGGTTCTTTGGATTAATACTGGAAGGCCCGGTTGTGAGCCTTTATACCCGCCCAGGACATTAGAACAAATGACAAAAAATCTATCGGTGTCGAAGGCCTTGCCGGGCCCGATCATCGTATTCCACCATCCGTTTTTTTTATCCTGATGCGTGTACATTCCCGCGGCATGCGCATCGCCGGAAAGCGCGTGCGCGACAAGAACGGCATTATTCTTTTCCCGGTTGAGCCGTCCATACGTCTCATATGCCAGCGTAACCGGCCCCAGCCTCTGTCCCGAATCCAAAGCCAGCTCGTCCGGAGGGAACGCGAACTTGAATGATTGAGCCCGAACAATCCCGATATTTGCTTTTTTCAGCATAGTTAATCCTTAAATAACCAGGTGGAAAGATACCGTTCACCGGTATCAGGCAGGATTACAACGATCACCTTACCTTTATTTTCTTTTCTTTTTGCGACTTCCAACGCCGCCCAGACCGCCGCGCCGCAGGAGATCCCGGCAAGGATCCCTTCTAACCGGGCCAGGCGGCGGCTGGTGGTTCCGGCATCTTCATCTTTAACCGCGATGATTTCATCGATGATATCCCTGTTCAGTACGTGCGGAATAAATCCCGCGCCGATACCCTGTATCTTGTGCGGGCCGGGAGAGCCTCCGGACAACACGGCAGAAGCCGCCGGCTCTACCGCGATGGCCTTGAAATCTTTTTTACGCTTTTTTATCACCTCTGCCACGCCGGTTATTGTCCCGCCGGTACCCACGCCGGCAACGACAATATCCACGGCGCCGTCCGTATCATCCCATATCTCTTCCGCCGTGGTTTTACGATGGATCTCCGGATTCGCCGGGTTATTGAACTGCTGGAGGATAACTGAATTCGGGATCCCTTCGGCCAATTCTTCCGCTTTTTCAACCGCGCCTTTCATGCCTTCAGTGCCCGGCGTGAGCACAAGCTCCGCCCCAAAAATAGTCAACAACTGCCTTCTCTCAACGCTCATAGTCTCGGGCATAGTCAAAATAAGCCTGTATCCCTTTGCCGCGGCCACAAAAGCAAGGGCAACCCCGGTATTGCCGCTGGTCGGTTCTATGATCACGGAACCCTTCCGGAGAACCCCGCGCTTTTCCGCGTCTTCGATCATCGCCGCGCCGATACGGTCTTTAATACTGGAAAGAGGATTAAAAGACTCCATCTTTGCCAGCACCGCAGCTTCGATCCCTTCGGTAATTTTGTTCAACTTAACCAGCGGGGTCTTACCGATGGTTTTGGTAATATCATCGAATATCCGTGACATTGTCTCCTCCTCCTTAGAATCGTCCATCCGCTTTCTTTGTTCAATAAATATTCCTATATAGTATAGGCAATCGAATCCTTTTTCTTATTTTGCTTTTCCACCATTTTTGCGAGAGTAAACGATTCCAGTGTTTGCAATAATTGTTTCGCTACTTCCTCCCATATTTCCCGGGCAATACATTCCTGAGACCGCTTACATGAGGAAGAATCCCTTACACAATCAACCAGACAATCCGGCCCCTCCAGAACAGAAACTATCTCTTTCAAGGTTATTTCTTCCGGCGGCTTTGTCAAAACATACCCGCCGTGCGCACCGCGCGTAGAACTTATCAACCCGGCATTTTTCAAAGAATATATCAACTGCCAAAGATATTTTTCTGAAATGTCCTGCCTTTGCGCAATATCTTTCAAAAAAACGGCTCCCTGGCCAAAATGAAGAGCAAGATCCAGCATGATACGAACCCCATACCGCCCCTTAGTCGATAACTTAAT
>JBAZGE010000110.1:0-3633 GCA_041653035.1 Candidatus Omnitrophota bacterium | reverse complement strand
GTTTCCGGATATAGGAAAACGCCCCTTTATTCAAAGCAGAAACAGCATTATCTATAGACGCGAATCCCGTGCATATAATTACGGCTGTATCTTCGCTTACCTTCTTTATCTCATCCAATAATTCCAATCCCATGCCGTCGGGAAGCTTCATATCGACTACTGCCACATTATAAAATTTATTTTTCAGCTCTTTTTTGGCACGGGCGATAGTGCCAATGCCGGTTATTCCGTAACCTTCTTCACTTAAAATATCGCTTAAGGTTTCGCGCATCCCACAGTCATCTTCAACGATAAGAATGTTGTCATTTTTAATCATTTTTTCTGTTCCCCCTCTTTGGCAAACTTTTCGGCTGTCCGGCGGGCAATTTCTAAAATTTTGCCGGGGTCGACCGGTTTCTCAAACCAACAAGAGCTGGGGACACCTTCCAAAATCCTCTTTACCTCCGCGTCTTTTGCCTGTCCGGTTATAAATATTACTTCCGGATTATGCTTCAGCCCGATAAAAGTAGCGCTTAAAAATCCATCCAGATGCGGCATCTTTATATCCATAAAAATAAGGTGATGGAAATCATTTCTCATTATCATATACGCTTCTTCTCCATCACGAGCCTCATCGATCAAATAACCTTTTTCTTCTAATATATCTCTCAGGGTTTGGCGGATTTTTTCATCATCATCAACCAACAAGATCTTGATTTTATTTTCCATTTCTCAGTTCCTCCCGTCTTTAGGCGCCTCATCGGCATTAACAACCTCATCAATCATATCAATTATCTGCAGCGGGACAAAAGGTTTAGAAATGAGCGCGTATCTGTTTATCTTAAGGGCTTCCTTCAACTGCTCTTGAGTATCTTCTTTGCAGGAAGTCATAAATACCGCTTTGATCCCGGGGCTTATTTCTTTCATGGTTAAGTAAATTTCCAGGCTGTTGATAACAGGCTGTTTTATGTCGACAATAACAACGTCGTAGCGCAGCATAGCCGCATGAACAGCCTCATCGCCGTCTTTGGCGGTGGCGACGTAGTATCCCCTCTGCTGTAAACCATCTTCCAGCCCATCGCGTATGACAGGGTCATCATCGATGACCAGGATCAAAATCCCGTTTTTTACTGTCTCAACCAAAGCGACAACCTTTTCAATATTGACCGGTTTATACAAAACCCCGGCCGCCCCTTCTTGGAGGCACGCCCTGACTACGTCTTCCAGCACGTAGGCTGTCATCATAATGACAATAGTATCCGGCCTGATTTGCTTTATTCTCTTTAACGTATCCAGGCCGTCAAAGGGCTGCATCTTTATGTCCAAGAGGATAACGTCGTACGGACGCTTTTCTAATATTTTAAGGGCCGCCCTGCCGCTATCCACAAACCTGGCTTTATGCCCCCGTGCCTCTAAAATATCATTTAATGTCTCGCCGAGATGGCGGTCATCATCTACTACTAATACCCGCACTCCTCTTTTCATACTACAGCCCCGTGTTGTTTAATCGGCAAGCTGATGATTACAGCCGTTCCTTTGCCGGCCTCGCTTTCGACATCTATTGTTCCACCGTGAGATTCTATGAATGCCCTGGCAGTAGCAAGGCCCAACCCTGTCCCTCGGGGCTTAGTAGTAAACGCGGGCTCAAAGATCCTCTTTTTATCTTCCGGCTCTATTCCGCTGCCGGTATCTTCAATTCGAATATCAATATCACTGCCTTTTCTGGTTTCCCGAATAAGCACCCGGCCGGTTTTCTTGATAGCCTCCACTGCGTTTAAAATTATATTTACGAATACGCGGTTGAGTTTTATCGGATCCGCCTCTATTACCGGCAGATCTTTGTCTATCTGAACAACTACGGTTATTCTTGGGGGCACCTTACTCATCTCTATGCTGGCCAAAAGAAGCTCTTTTATATCCACACTGCTTAACTCCGGTTTTTTACCGCGCGCAAATGCCAGGAGATTTTCAATGGTGTTATCCGTATTTATAATTTCTTCCTCCAATATATTCAGGTGTTTTACTATCTTTTTATCCTCTTCATCGGCTAATTTCATCTTAAGAAAATACGCGACATTTCTTATGACCCCCAATTGATTCCTGAATTCATGGCCGATGGCCCCCGCGAATTGCCCTAAAGCCACGAGTCGTTCAGAGCGCGCCAGCTTATCCTGAACGAGCCTGATCTCCTGGATCTTTTTTTCCACCTCTACCTCTAAATTATCCCTCAGCATTTTTAACTCATCATTTGCTTTTTTCAGCGCCTCCTCCGCATTTTTGCGCCCGGTGATATCTCGATAAATGCTTAAGAACATCTCCTGGTCTTTAAATCTCATCTCCACAGTGGAAACCCAAAGCACTTTCCACGTGCCATCCTTAGCTTGAATAGTAGTCTCTACTTCTAAGGGCAAAGCTACTTTGTGCTCCACAATCTCCTGGAGTCTCTGGAGCGCTTTTTGGCGCTCCAAGGGCTGCGGATATAAAAACTTGGTAAAATCACCGATATTGTTTGCCTCATCTACGGTGTAACCAGTGAGTTCCTGCATCTTGAGATTATAGACCGAGAATTTACCCGAGCTGTCACTAAACGTGATGCCTTCCCCCACAGACTCAACCACGGCTTGAAACTGATAGGCCGTATCTTTGATTGCCTGCCCTGCCTTCTCCGTCTCCCTTTTAGCAGCAACCAAATCGTCCATCATATACAGCATTGCCCGCCGCATGCGGGTTAAATTCTCACCGCTCTCTTCAAGTTTTCTTTTCTTCTCCTCCAAATCGCTGATAACCGCCATGATCTGGCGCATATCTCTGGCTACGCCCACGATGCCGACAATCTTCCCGTCTTGCTGCATCAATGCACCGCTAAAATTTATCGGGATGCTCTTCCCCTGTTTGGTAAGAAAAGTTAATCCGATATTATACGCCACGCCTGCAACAATTATTTTCTGGAAGTATTTATGCAGTGCGCTTCTCCCTTCTTCTTTTATTGCTTCCTCCTTCGCTTCTCCTTGCAAAAAGATTTTTTTCACCGGATGGCCGATAAGTTCACCTTCCTCGTAACCCAATAACTCCAAAGCGGCTTTATTTACCGACCTCAGCGTGGCATCGGGATTAACTACAATCAGAGAATCCGTCATTGAGGACATAATGCTCTCTAAATATACTTTTTGACCGGAGATCCCCCCCTGTTCTTCTTTACGGGTAATCTTTTTTTTGGTTTTACCTTTAAATTTCATCTTACTTTCAGCCTTTCCTCCAACACTTTTATTTTCTTCTCCAACTCTTCCATCTTCAATTCCCTATCCACGGCAAATTTGCTGAACCGCTCCAGATCCCGCATCTTCTCTTTTAATGCATCCTGTGTTTTTTTGTTTTCGGTAATATCCCTAAAGCTTCCCATAAGATATTTTTTCCCGGCTAAGGTGATCGGTGACGTATTGATATCGGCGTAAAGAATGCCGCCGTCTTTTTTCTTCACCGAAAGGACTGCCGCAAGTTTAATTTCTTCTCTCGCCTGCCGCTCAAACTGTTCCATGACAAACGGCAGATCTCTCTCCGGATAAATATCGTCAACCCTGAGGCGCAGCATTTCTTCTTCGGTATAACCTAACATCCCGCAGATCTCCGGATTGCACATAAACAACCGCCTGGTCT
>JBAZGE010000109.1:0-3737 GCA_041653035.1 Candidatus Omnitrophota bacterium | reverse complement strand
TATCCTGGGAGTAAGCGGCTTCTGCGTTGTCAGCATTTCAAACTCAAGATTATCCGCCTTCGGAAGTTTCTTCAGGCTGCCCGGTTTCAAATAGAACCCGGTAACCGGTATCGGCAAGTTTCTATTAATGCTTTCCGCCATATCCAGCGCGCAATACCCTCCCCAGGGAGTAAGACAATCAACCCCTATGTCCCAGACAACGGAAACATCTTTGCCTCTGCTTACAAGATCCATCACAAAATCCACGGTAACTCTCGGATCTTCCGTCAAAGGGAGTTGTCCATATTTAATACCTTCTAAAAAGGCATCTCCGAGATGCGGATTATCGTATAATATCCTGCCGGCAAGCGAGAGGCCTTTTTCTCCGTTCTTCCGGAGCCGCAGAATACATCCTTCCACCCCGTAAAGCCCTTTCAACCACATTATTCTCGCACAATGCCTTACATCTCTTTCCAGGGCGCTGGTCACCGCCCTTTCCAGAAGCCTGCGGTATTCGTTACTATTACTTATATAATCAACGAATAGCGGTTTAGAATTGCTCTCTATCAGCGTAGGCACAACCCATCCGGTAGGCAGCCATCTATCTACAAAATAACTCTCCGGAGTAAATGAGCCTTGTAACATCAAATCCACCACGTGTATAGCTTCTGCTTCCAAATCCGCCTCTCCGCCGTCCTGTTCACGGGAATAACCACGGTAATTCTGCACAGCAGCCGCCCCGCCTTCTTTCTCCAGAATGTTAAGCATATTTTCGAAAGAAGAAACGCCCATTATTTCCCGCATTTTCCGCAACCGCTGCAAATACAAGTCCCTTTCGCTTCCGCTCTCATCCGCTGCCAGCCGCGACAACAATGTTCCCGCCTTTTTTATGTTGCAATAACATCCGGCGAACCAGCTTCTGAACGCACCCTCATCGTCCGTCATTCTTATTTTCCTGTCTGGAGACAATGGATTGAACCCGAAAGCTTCCCTTATTCGGCACATCTCAGAGATATCAAGCATTGACCAAACCAGAGGAAAAGGGAATTTTTGCAGCAGGCCGGTTCCCTGTTTTGAGAACAAATAAGCGATATTAACAGCGGCCAAATGAGGATTATTTTCCGCGATTAAGCGATTCCTGTCCTTTTCATTCAACCGGCAGCAGCCGCTTTTTTCCAGGTAATTGATCAATACAGCATTCATAATGCCGTCAAAAGATACCCGTCTAAAACCCCAGGCGGGTAATTTACTCCACGTATCGCCGACCAAGTCGGACAATTCCTTGGAAGAGAATAAAGCGAACACATCCGGGAAAAGATCCGGCAGATGTGCCGGAGGAATGCTGGAACCGACGCTCACCGAAGTTTGCCGGGTCATGCTCTTTTCCGCTCCTGTCAAAAACGATTTCAAAAATGATTTATTTGAGCGCACGGCGCGGAAAAACTCGTTATGCGGGCCGCGATCACCGAATAGAGCAAGCAGTGAATAAAACAAAACCGTTATACTAAAATCAAACAGCCGCATTTCTTTATTCTTGCCGCTGATCCCGGTCAAAACAGCAAGCTGTTTCAAATCAAATAACGCCTCATGCAACTCTATATTAGAGGTGGAGTGCTGATCGTAAGTACGGGAGAGATATGTTGTGGACGTACCCGAATCTCTAAAAGGAAGGGTGCGGATACCGGGGGTAACATATATTGCACAATCCGGCGGGGCATTGGGAAGCAAAGATATGGCAAAAAGAAACTTTTGTTCAATCCCGGGATTACTGCGGCTTGCCGGCATATCCAACTGCCCGCTGGCAAGCTTACCGGCGCGATACGTAAACCTTCTCTCCCAAAAACGGCTATTGCTGAATATAAGAGGAAAAACTTTCTCCCCGCCGTCTCTGCCCGGATTTTTCGCATCCTTCGGGAAACGTCTTGTTACCTTACTCCCGTTCTTGAACACAGTGATGGTAATTCCGGCAGACGTCCTCTCAAGAGGCAATCCGGACCAAGTTTTTTCCGCTAATAATACCGCCTCAAAATCAACAATCCCTTTTCCGTTTACATATCTTTCGAATGCCAGAAGATATCCGGCCAGGTTATGAAGATCAAGAGTATTATTTACTCCCGGTAAATATTCACGTACATAAGACAGCCTCCTGATAAACTCATCCCAAGCGGTATCCTTTTCTATAATACGCCGCATTTCCTCGGTGAATTTGACGCGCAGAAAGTGGAAAAGTTTTATTCCTAACCTCTCGTTGAGATACGCCAGATCACCGCGTTGTGCGCTTAACGCCTGCCGGAAAAGAGGCAGCCAAAAACCGTAGAATTCCGAGTCTTCCCCGGATAATCTGAATAACTTTTCCTGATCAAAAACCCGGGCTTTTCTCGTCCCCTTAACGACAGTATATCCTTTGTCAGACAGTTCTTCTGCTTTTGTCGGCGGGACCTCCGTCACTATTCTATCGATATATTCAAATTTGCCGCTATTTAATTGTGAAAGTAACTCTTCCTGATTTACGATATACATATTGCCTTTTGTTGAATATCCGACTCCCAGACCCTTCAGGCATGTACGCAATTTCCGCGAACTGCGCACTAAATAAATATCCCCGCCGTCATTTTTACGGTTATTCCGCGCGCCGGTTACTCCCATTCCTTCGAGAACTCGTTGAAAAGAAGGGTTTTCTTTCCTAAAACTCAATTCCCCGGCTTCCACAAAACCCCTGAATGAGCCTTCAGCAGCGACTTCCCTCATTATTCTTTGCAGCTCGGCCAACTCACCCTTCAAGTCCGATCCCGTGTTCCCGGAGAAACAATCCAACATCACTTTCAGGTTATCTAACGTGGCCGGTATATGATAACCGGCAAATAGTCCGGCTAACGGATGCTGAACAAGAATACCCGGACGCAGCTTTTGGAACAGCTCTTTTATTCCATAAGGCAGTAAATACGATAACTTGATCAAATATTCAGCGGTTAATCCCACATCGGCGGCATCCCACATCGCTTCCCAAATACGCCGTTCTTTATCATCTATAACTGCCTGTATTGGAGCAATCCCGCTATGAACGGAACGCAAAGAATCCAAATGCGAAAGTGCTGATCCGAATGCGCGCATCCTAACCTGCATATTTATCTTTTCATCAAGTTCTTTCATGAATGAATCCATTGTCTTACCATCACCATCCTCGTGGACCCGCGCCGGGCGTTTACGGGATTTCCCTGAGCTTACGGAAGCGGGACACTCATTACGCCGGGAGTTTTTCTTCCACTCGTTATATTTTTGTGTCAACAAAGGATCGTAGTATTTACCGTTGGGGTTAGTCAGTTTCTTCACCCAGGCGTAAAAAGCGTCATACGTGATCCTTTTTCCATTAGACCGCAGAAGTTCGCATCCTTTATGGGGGTTACAATCGCTCTTTTTAAGCGCTGAAACAACTTCTTCAGCGGTCAATCTGTTTTTGTTGTAATCACCGGCGAACTTCTCGTCATATCCGGATTGCCCCTTGCCATTGGAACACAAATGCCTCAAGGCTTCATTTGTACGGAAACCATTCTCCCGCATCGCTTCTTTTATGTCCTCCTGCGTAACCTTGCCGGCCGGCATATTCTTGATCCCCTGTACAGACACAGATACCCTTTTGCCTGGATCCCCGGATCTCTTAAGATGATCTTCGGATAATCTGAATTCCTTTTCTTTAGCACGGAATTCCGCGCTTTTCTTGCGTAATCTTAGCACCCTCGTTTTGAAAGTATTCGGCTTGA
>JBAZGE010000108.1:0-3774 GCA_041653035.1 Candidatus Omnitrophota bacterium | reverse complement strand
AAAACAGCTCCGCTTCTTAAAAAAATAAACAATTGTGTTTCCTCGATCGAGAAACAACCGGTCAATATTTTCTGCCTGGGATGCGCAATTAAAGTACCTCTCAGAAAAACACTTTTGCCCGCTTTAAGGGCGTTGAAACACAATGCCTCGTGTACCGGAGTAGACATTGACCTCGGGCATGATGCATATGTATTCAACGCCTCTAAAACCGTCAACATCCGCCGGAATGTATATCCGTTGTGTCAAAAAGAAGGTTTTTCTGCATCCGTTGCTTCCGACATTAAAAAACACGGAGCAAACAGCGCGGTATTATTAGCCTCATTTATGCCTCCGGTTGAACAAACAAAGATTAAAAATGCTATATCAGGATTTTACCGAAACATCCCCTCCGGTAATAAACCATTCCGGATCGGGAAAGGGCACACGATCCAAATCTCAAAAGTACCTTCCCAAGAATTCATTTTAGCGGATTATATTGTTTCTTCCCCCGGGAACCTGTACTGCGCGGTAAACCATGACACGATCGTAACGGTTGATTTTAACCTGCGGCACTGCCATTGGCTGAATGTACTCATATCGTTCAATAACGCCCTGAACGACCTGCACGCACTGGGCATATACAAAGATATCTCTCTTTTCCCCGTTTACGATGTATCAAACAAGCGCGACAAAAATGATATACAGGAAGCATTTGCCTCCTATATGAACGGCTTCAAACGATACAAACTCCGGCTTACCGATTACGGCCCCCTGAATCTGGGGCTGGAATGCATCGGAACAAGCGTCTCCGGATTTACCGACCGGGAAATCCCCCGCATTTCAGGGCTGGTACCGGAACAGGTATTGCTCGTTACCAGGCCGGTCGGAGATCTCTCTGCGCTGGTGTGGTATATACTCGAAACCACCCGCGGCAAACAAACCGCTCGGATGCGCGAACTAAAAACGCGCGTGCTCAGCCATATGGCACATTCGAACATCGGTATTGCCGAGATCATTTCGTCATACCTGCCTCACAAGGGAAGACCATTTATCCCCGAAAAGCACATAACCGCCTCAAAAGATATTTCAGGCGAAGGCCTCGGAGCTTTGGAAGATCTGGCCCTGTTCAGTAAAGTCAACATCCACCTTGACACACTTCGGCTTCATACGCCCGGGGCATCAAAAATACATGTACGCAATAACACAGCCAATACCAACGGAGCTATCGTTATCGCGGCGCACCGGAAACTTGCGCCCCGGATAATGCGAGATCTAAAAAAAGCAGGCTGTACCCCCTGGATCGCCGGATGGATCGGCAAACCGAGCCGTTCACCGAAAATTTACCTGAAAAAATCCCTCAGAAAATATCCTTTCATGCGGGAAAGACCTAACGATATATTTAACCGGTTCGCCTTCACATAAGAAACGGGCTTTCGTATGCACGTCGCAATCATCCTCGCGTTCTTAATGACCATCATCACCGCCTCTTCCAATATCCTGCTCAAAAAAGGATTCGCCAAACTTAGCCCTTTTCTGGTCTCTTACTTCTCCGTCATCCTAAGCACACTGTTCCTGTGGCTGATAACGTTTTTAAACGCCGACCCGCGCGCTTTTACCAACTATAAAGGTATCGCGGTTTTCGCGGTCATCGGCACTTTTGCGCCGCCGCTGGTAAGGACATTCACCTATTACGGGATCCACACTCTCGGAGCCGGCAGATCCGCCCCCCTGCGCGCATTAACGCCTTTTTTCGCAACCCTTATCGCAATATGGCTGCTTCATGAAACTCCACACCCGTTTATATTCGCAGGTATCGCATTGATCATCACGGGTACGGTATTGATAACCAGGGAGCCGGACAATTCCTCGCACTACCGGCCGGCACATTTGGCATATCCCCTATTCGCGGCGCTTTTGGCAGGGATAGCCGCAAACCTGAGAAAATACGGGCTCATCACCATGCCCAACCCCGTATTTGCCTCTGCCGTAGCTGCGACAAGCGCATCATTATGCATGACTATCTATATCATTCTGCGGATCCGAAAATACCGCGGCGAAATGAATAAATTCATGCTGCACCGCAGGGAACTTGGATATATTACAACCGCCGGGCTGTTAACGTCGATAGGCGAAATCACCGACCTCAGCGCCCTTCTTTACGGGAAAGTTTCCCTCGTTGTCCCGATATTCGCCACTACGCCGTTCGCAATCATCATCTTAAGCGGCATCTTCCTCAAGAAACACGAACGGATAACAAAAACGGTCGTGCTCAGCGCCTGCCTGATAATCACGGGTGTATATATCACCATCACACAGGCTTCCCATTAAGAATATTTTGAGAAACATACGAAAAAGTAGACCGGCAGACAGACATATCTTAATAACTACGGGGATTGCGCGGAATCGATAAGCTGGTTTATCGTCGTCATTTTTTTCGCCGGGACGCCGCCTTTTTGTATTTCCGCTATTTCTTCGGCACAAATCTTAAGAGCTTTTCTCTCTTCCTCGAGATAAGCCGAACTCATGAGCCGCCGGAGGCGGGCCAAAGAAGACTCCGCGGCCTCACACAGTCCCTTTCCATCCTCAATCCAATAGGCAGCATATACTTTCCGCACCTCTTCTATCCCTTCCAGGGAAAAAACGGCGGTTATGTCGGGAGCAAACGGCGGGGCCTTTTTCAACCCTTCCAGTTCCTTTTTTAGACGCAAAGTCTCACCGGCTATCCTATCAGTCAGTTTAATAATATACCGCAAGCGGTATTCATCCGTGTAAAAACACGATTCACACCTTTCCTTCCTCTCCCGCGAAATCCCGCGATAGAACGCTTTGAAATCAACAATGATTTTCCGTTTGCGCTTTAAAATATCCCCCGTTTGTAAACCGACATTATGAATGTATGCGTCATATCCGCGGTTTTCTCCGGATAAAACGGAATACTGCCCGCTTTGATAGAATAAAATCTTTTTAATGTACTCTTCGGGGAAACTACGCACGAACGATATAAAATCCGCGGAAGAACAAACACTGTAGTTCAGCCGCCCGCGGATATAGTTCTTCCAAAACCGGTAATACACGCTGCCGATACGCCCCCGGTGTTTCGAATTAAGCTCTATTTTCAAAGGATCCACCCAGTCATAACGAAGCTGATAATTCCTTATGCCCCTTAACGAAGATTCATTGTCAACACGCATAAGATACCGGGGAGATATATCCGAAACATATGTCAGGACGAGAAAATTAGTCAGATTGGAATCATGGTTGGCGAATATCCAATCCAAAACCTGCGTTTTGTGGATATATGCGCATGCTTCCGGAGAAAGATACGCGACCGTTCTTCCATGCAAGCCCCCTTCATTGGGGACGTATTCCTGCAGGGAACCTGAAAAGCTCTTCCCGTTTATGCGCACATTGACGAAATTTATCCTCGGAGTCGCAATCCCCAGCAGTTTATAGACCCGGTAGACGGTTATGGAATTAAACTTATCTTCACAACAGAGCGGCTCGCCGATACCGGGAAACCTGTCCGGGAGGCACGGTTTGAATATCCATTTCCTGCCCAAAGGATCTTTGAGGACAAGCTTTATTGTCTGTCCGGCAAGAGGCGGCAGGCTGTCATCCGCAGAAAACGACAACAATTTAAATACTTCGTTTTCCTCTTTCAGATATTTCAAATAAACAGTAAATAAATCGTGCTGCGCACGGGTGATCGTTCTCCGTGTATCCGAAATAACCGCCAATTTTACGGCAGCAGCGATAAACAACATCGGAACAACACAGAAAAAAAACAAGTTGAGA
>JBAZGE010000107.1:0-4108 GCA_041653035.1 Candidatus Omnitrophota bacterium | reverse complement strand
CAGGCCTTTTCTCCAGGAAATCATGAGGAAAAAATAAAGTATCGGCGACAAAAGTAAGCGGCATATCCACCAGCGCAATCAAGGACAGGGAGTTATTATACGGATCTAATTCCGGATGCAACCCGTGTGCTCCGGGAATAAGGTATTCCATGCTCGTACGCATGCCGGGGAATATTCCCGGAGAAACCAGGGTTTCTTTTGCGGTCCGATGGGCAAGCGAAGAACACCCGGACAGAAACAAGATAAAAAAGCAGAAAAACAACCAAGTCCTTATCATATACGGAGCACTCCGTTTCTATTTTATTACCAATAGGTTACATCAGAACTGTCTCTTAGTCAAGAAATATGAGCTATCACTTATCGGTGGAGATTGCTTCGTCGCCAAGAGTTAAGATAGAAGCTCCCCGCAATGACGAAGAGCGGCTTGAAAATAAAAACCCGGCTATTATCCTTTGGAGGACAACAGCCGGGTTAAAGTTAAAACACCTGTATTTTTATTCGACGCAAGGTGACCACGTTCCGGAACCTGTTCCTTCAAAAGTTCCCGTAGTTCCTCCGGGATTTGAATATGTGCCGCTGGCAGTTCCATATATTGCTATAGGTTGATTTGCTTTATTGATAACACCTGAGACAGTCCCTACCCAGTGGCCGCTGTCGTCGACGCCCGCAGGATCATCCCCCACAAAAGACACAATATCGTCGCCCGACTGAAATACACCGATCACCCCTGAATACTCCGGTGCGTCATACCATGTTCCGCTGGTGAACATGCTCCAGGTATTATTATCGAAAGCGTTTACCGACAAGGTGCCGCTATCAATACCTACGCTACCTTCAGTAATAGTCAACGTTTCACTAAAGATAGTCTGGATAACCGGGGTATTCGTTAATTCGTCGAGGTTAAGAACGGTCGTATCATCTATGACATTCTGGATCTCTTCATTCACCGATGTGACGGTTTCCATCTGCTGCATCGATCCCACCGGCGCCTGCGGCAAAGGCTGCTGCTGTGTGTTGCTTCCCATGCCCGTGGCCCCGTCGGCAGTGGAGTAATTGTTCATGGTCTGCGCGGATGTCCAGGTCTGGAACATCGCGCTCCGCTGTTCGGGAGCGGTTTCTAACGGTGAAGAAACGTTACCTATCGCGTCCACGACGGCATTTTGGCCCGAACCGACCTCCTGGGTCTGATTGGTAAGGTTACTGGTAACGAAACCCGTACCACCTTCGAAAAATACCTGCGTGACAGGCTGTACCGGCTGAGAAGCAGGCGCTCCCTGCGCGGCAGGAGGAGTAACCACGACTTCCATGAACGTCCCTCGGACGCCGCATATCGCGGTCGGCGTCTGCACCTGGAAAGCTAATTGGTCTTTGGTCTTGGTCACTACCGC
This sequence comes from Candidatus Omnitrophota bacterium, assembly GCA_041653035.1. Taxonomy (GTDB): domain Bacteria; phylum Omnitrophota; class Gorgyraeia; order Gygaellales; family Profunditerraquicolaceae; genus JAQTZX01. The sequence goes on along the minus strand of JBAZGE010000107.1, from coordinate 2,720 downwards.
GCTTAATCTGCCTGCTTTGATAGTTAAGGTGTTCTCATAACTGCCTGAAGCGGGATCATGACGCAAAGTGGTAAAACTCAGCTCCGTATATGGCTGAAGAACCACGGTATTGCCGTTGCTCATGCGAATCTCAATGGTTGAGTTTTCTTCGGTTTGAACCTTGTCCCCTTCAGAAACGGTGTCGTTTGTTTTCGGCTCCCGCCAGTTATCCGCGCCTTTCTTATATATCCGCACGTTCCCGGTCACGGAGACAATAACTCCGTTCATCCGGGTGGCGTCTTTCGAGGGGATCCATTTTTTAATGAACGCGGGCTGGACGCTGTTTTTGAAGTAATCGATCTCCGCGTCGCGGATAAACCTTGTTTCTCCGGGGGCCTCGTTAAAGGGGACCACTACGCAGTTATCTTTGGTGACTTTTATTTTTGTCCCGGGTTGAGCGGGATTAAAAACCGAGATCGCGCCTTCCAGCACGAAAATCCCTGTTTTACCGCCCAGATAGCTGAAGAATATATCCGAGCCTTTAACCGCTCCCCGGGCATTCGGTGATTCAACCAGGAACGTATCCGGGGTACCGGTCTTGGAAACGATGGCTTCCATCCTGCCCCGGGTAAGTTTTATGCGGGAATGCTCCCGTTTGTTCTTATCGTCGAGCCGGTACTCTTCTATCGCGACACAGCTGTCCGGCGCAAGTTTTACCACGCTTTTATCCAGAAAGGTGATCTCCGCTTTGGAGTAATTTTTTGTCCTGATGATATCGTTGATATACACCGGTTCTTTTTCCCTGATAAATTCCGGAGCCCGGCCGTTGCGTTCTATATCGGATACGCCCTCCAGGAATGTGATGTTTCCAACAAGCCCTGCTGAAGCCGGGGCCTCGGCCCGGGCAAACGGGACAGCTTGCGAAACCAGCAACAGTAAAACACCTACCAGCATCTTTATCTTACGCATAAAGCATCACTCCTTTTATAATAGAGGGTTAAAATCTGTATTTTACTCCTACGCTATACGTGTTTTTCTTGAATTTATACGCCCCGATACTCGCGCTGTCGTACACAAACGCATGCTGCAACTGCACCTCTGTATTCTCGAATATCTCATAGGCAAGGAGGTTTATTGCCGTGTAGACATCGTCGTGGCGGACTTTATCATAGAGCGAGTTCCTTTTAGTGAAATCCTGCCGGAAATAATCCGCGACGAAATTCCATTTTAATTTTTCGGCCAACGGGACTACGGAGCTGAACGTCAGGCGGTTGCCGTGGTAGCGCCAATTGTCGCCTTCGGCATCGTCATAATTCATGGCGTAGCGCACATTCAACAGTCCCTCCCGGTCTTTGGTGAAAAAATAAAACCAGCCGGCTGCCCAGAGATATTCCCGGCTCGACTTAATTTCCGCGGGATTGGCGGTGTCCCAATGAAAATTCTTTTTGTTGTACTGAAGCTGCACCTGGGCCATCTGCTTCTTTCCGATCATCAGGCTGTTGATGTTACCGTAACCCATAGTCGTCAGATATTTCTTCTCGTTAACGTCTATATAATTGAAATGGATGGGGAACGCGATTGCCGCTTTCTTGAAATAAAAAGTCGGTTGAACGGGAAGATCGTAGCTCATGACGTCGTAAAATCCGATGTCGTTGTGTTTCGAGTTAAACAGCGAAACTCCGGTTTTTATGCCGAAATTTTTATTGATCTTCAAGTTATAATCGCCTTTTGCCGTGAAGACATTCTTCCAGTCGTCTTCCGAAGAGATTCCCGTGGCCAGGTCATCGTCGGTAGGTTTAAAGACGACGTTATCATCGTATTGCAGCGAATACCCCACGCTTCCGCGGAACGCTTTCTTCGCTTCCTGGCGGCGGGTGATCGCGCTGATATACTCATTGGCGAATTTTGCCAGGTCCGTCTCGGGTTCTTTCGCTATTATCTCCCGGAAAAGCCCCTTCGCCTCCTTGAATTTTTCCAGTTGAACATACGCCAGGCCTTTCTGATATTTCACGGTTTGAGCCAGCGAAGGATTGAGCTTCTCCGCGTTTTCAAACGATTGTATCGCTCCCTGCGGGTCGGCCCCTTCTTTTAAAAGAACCAGGCCTTTGAAGAAAGCGGTCTGGGCCGGGTCAACGTTTTCCTTTTCGGCGATTTCGATCCACTTTTTCGCCTCGTCGAGCTCCTCACATTGATAAAGCAAGTCGATCAGTTCCAGAAATGCGTTCTTCACTCTCGGCTGCAGGGTCACCGCGGCCTCAAGATGCGGTTTGGCCGCTAAAAAATCCTGGAGACGCTTGTAAGTCATGCCCAGGTAACAGGCGATCTCCGACGATTGAGGGTCGGCGGTTCTCAATTCATTGAGAAGCGGAAGCGCCTGTTCGTAATTTTCATGCTGAAAAAGCCACTGGGCTTTTTTAAATTTGTCTTCACCCTGCGCAAAGGTATTCGAAAATAATAGAAGAAAAACGAGCGAAAAAAGAATGGATTTGAGTTTTATATTCATAGTCTTCCTTTTAAGATGTCTTTAATAATTCTGTTTTAGGAACACATTGCCCTTAGTTGTAATCAGTTAGAAAAAAAATCAAGAAGAAACACAAAAGAACTATACCAATCCATTCCCGTCACTCCAGGCCTTGCCGGCCTGCGTGCCGAGCGACCAATAAGTATTATCGGACATAGACAGGACAAACGGACGCGTCTTGCGGATATCGGGGCTCCCGCCGGTCATAAACCGTTCTTCA
>JBAZGE010000106.1:0-4192 GCA_041653035.1 Candidatus Omnitrophota bacterium | reverse complement strand
ATGTTTATATCACTTTTCAGGTAGGCGTAGCCAATAGCAACGCCATATACGGGAGTTTTGCCGCTCTGCCTTTGTTCCTGCTCTGGCTTCAGTTGAGCTGGAGGATCGTGCTTTTCGGCACCGAGATATCCTTCGCTCACCAGAACGTGGATACCTACGAATTTGAGCATGACTGTTTAAATGCCAGTCACGCGTTTAAAAAACTTATTTCGCTGGAAATAACCGGTGTATTGGCGAAAAGGTTTGCCATGGGACAAAAACCTTTGACCGGCGGCCAGATAGCGGATACCTTTGAAATCCCCATCCGGTTGGTCCGGGATATCCTTTTTAACCTTGTTGAATGCGGGATTGTTTCGGAAATCCGGGAGCAGGATTATAAACAGCCTTCTTATCAGCCGGCCCGTGATATCAACACTTTGACCGTTCAATATGTTTCGGATGTGCTGGATAACCGGGGGACGGCCGGTATTCCAGTCGCTGAAACGGAAGAGTTGAAAAATCTGACAGCTTCCCTGAAGAGTTTCAGCGATCTGGTGAAAAAGTCTCCGGCAAATAAATTGTTGAAAGATATCTGATAAGGGGGAAAAAGGCAGGAATTAACAAGGAGGTGTTTGTATGCGGGAAATTTTGGATAAGATATCGGTGTACCTCGTGCAGTATGGCTTGAATATTTTGGCGGCATTGTTGATCATTCTTATCGGAAAATGGCTGGCCGGTATGTTTACCCGGTTTCTTGAAAAAATTCTGGTGCAGTCGAAGATCAATAAGACCCTGGCTTCTTTTGCCAAGAATATCGCTTATTACGGTTTGCTGGCATTTGTGTTTTTGGCCGCTCTCAACAAATTGGGCATTGAAACTACTTCGTTTATCGCTCTTATCGGTGCCGCCGGCCTGGCTGTCGGTTTTGCCCTTCAGGGTACCCTGTCGAACTTCGCGGCCGGGGTGATGCTTATTATCTTTGAGCCTTTTCATGCCGGGGATTTCGTGGAAGCAGGAGGCGCGGCCGGGATAGTGGAGGAAATACAGATATTTTCCACTATCGTGAAAACAACCGATAATAAGAAAGTTATTGTCCCGAATTCAAAAATAACCGGTGATAAGATTGTCATTTATCCGAATTCGAAAAAATAGATGGTCAAGGGATATATCCGCGGGCATATATGGGAAAGAACACGATTGGCCGGATAGTTGATTTGCTCAATAAAGAGTATCCGAAGGCATCCATTGCCTTGCGGTACGGCAGTCCCTTTGAACTTCTGGTGGCGACCATTCTTTCCGCTCAGTGCACCGATGTAATGGTTAATCGGGTGACCGAAGGTTTGTTCAAGAAATATAAAACCGTTAATGATTATGCGGACGCCGACCGGAAAACTTTCGAGCAGGAGATCCGTTCTACCGGGTTTTATCACCATAAAGCGAAAAATATCATTGCCGCCGCCGTTCTGATACGGGATAAATTCGGCGGAAGGATCCCCGGTTCCCTGGAGGAGTTAATACAACTGCCGGGCGTAGCGCGCAAGACAGCTAATGTTGTGCTCTTTAATGCTTTTGGCAAGACGGAAGGGATCGCCGTGGATACCCATGTGCGACGGTTAAGCCGGCGCCTCGGTCTGAGCAGGTATGAGGCCCCGGAAAAGATAGAGCAGGACCTGATGAAGATACTGGATAAAAAAGAATGGGGCAGGTTCAGTTATCTTTTGATCGAACACGGAAGGAAGATCTGCGGCGCCAAAAAGCCTGAATGTCTTGCCTGTGCCTTGCGGAAGATATGCCCCTCTCGACAAATTTTTTATCCGTAGGCAAATGTCCTGAAAGCGCTTTCTTGAAGTGTCCGAAATCAGCTTGAAATAATTTTTTTTTGATGTATTTTATAAGTAGGGGTTTTCTATGTATTTGGCGCCGTTTGTGTTGATATGATTGAATTTTCGGTATCGGAAAAGGTTCACTTTTCGCAAGAAAGAGGAAGTCGAGAAAGTAAGGGGAGTGATCCAAAAACTTTCTCATAAACTGCCGTAATGAACTAAAACAGAGTCCTGAGAGGGGGCGGTGATTATGGCTATCGGCTATAACGGTCCGGAAAGAAGACAATCCAAACGGGTCAGAGTGAACCTGAGTGTTATGTACAGGACGAAAGGCGCTTTGGATGTCTGTATTCAAACCGAACGCGGAGAATTCTCCGCCACTATGGTGGATATCGGTGAAGGCGGCCTTGCCATCTTAACGGGGGCGGAGCTTGACCGATCTTCGCTTATCTGGGTAAAATTTACCCTTCTTAAACCTAACGAAAATCAAGTGAGCTTCGATTTTTTCGGCCTGGTCGAATGTTTAGGCGAGATACGGGATACTACTTTGCTGAGTGACGGTTGCTATCGCGTCGGTATCGCTTTTACCCGGATCGATGAAGATTGCAAAAAAGATATTGCTCGTTTTATCCAATGTTTGGGAATCGGCGTGACAGCGGAGAGGAACGGCGAAAGAAGCGATGCGATTTAATTCTTCTTGACATTTGCATAAAAAAGTGATATATTCTTTTTAGAAATCGGTACAGTGTGAGTACCAGCGAGCAAACCAACGAAGGCGTGTAAAAACGCCTTTTTTTGTTTGTATATGAACGCAGGCGTTCTGTGCCCGTGAATCGGGCCCGGAACGCTTTTTTTTTGAGGTGCTGGGATGGGGTTTGATGAGTTGTTCACCAGGGTTTCTCCAAAGATCAAACGGATCGCCAGGCGCTATAACCGCTGGGGTACCGCTTGTAACTATGAAGATCTTTACCAGGAGATGAGCGTTTATCTGTGGGGTAAATTCAAAACCGGGGTGCCTGAAGGGATAAACGAATCGTACATAGTTAAGGGCTGCCGATTTCATATTTTGAATTATCTCAGAAAGACGCGTGAGAACGTGGTGATCTTTCCCCTTGAAGAGCGTTTGAGCGACGAGAAGGATTCATTGCGGGAACTCCTGCCGGATTACCGGGAGCCGCTGGATGAACGTATCGATGAAGATTTGATTGTCGAGCATATCCTTAATAATGGTTTTTCCCCGCAGGAGAAACAGGTTTTTGCTTTTATGATGAAAGGATATACGGTCAGGGAGATCGGGGGAAAAATGGGGATTTCTCATGTTATGGTGATAAAGATAAGTAAAAAGATGCGGGATAAATGCAGGGGATTGCGCGGAGAAATCGTATAGTAATGGTTACCGGGAGGAGGGTGTCATGAAAAAGATAGAAGCTGTCATCAGGCCGGAAAAAGTGGGGGCGGTACGCAAAGCCCTTGAGAAAGTAAAATTTACCGGGTTGACTATTACCCAGGTTGACGGTCATGGTAAAGAGAAGGGCACTACCCAGAAATTCCAGGGCAGGGTTTATAAAGTCGGCCTCCTGCCGAAAACCAAACTGGAAATAATCGCCTCGGATGAACAGGTGGATTCGATCTTGAAGGCTATGGTTGAAGCGGGAAGAACCGGTAAGATCGGAGACGGTAAGATTTTTGTTTATACTATCGAGACCGCGATCAGGATCCGTACCGGGGAAAAGGGGGTTGACGCTTTATGAGCGGGTTTTTGTTTGATGATTCTTTTGATCCGATTTCCCGGGTATGGCGGAATGATGCGGTGTATCCGTCGTTGGATTTTTCCGAAAAGAGGCGCGGCCGTGAGCACGCAACGCCGGGCGCGTCAAAAGAAAAAAAGAAACAGTTTGTAGTAAGGAAGGGAAAAAGGGGAGGTGTGGCATGATCAATTCCGGGGATACTGCTTTTGTGTTGGTCTCCGCGGCGCTGGTTTTATTGATGACTCCGGGGCTGGCGTTTTTTTACGGAGGGATGGTAAGGAAAAAGAATGTGCTAAGCATTCTCATGCAGTGTTTTATTCTCATGTGTTTGATAAGCGTGCAGTGGGTTTTGTTCGGTTACAGCCTGTCTTTCGCTCCCGGTGACGGGTTTTGGGGTGGATTTTCATGGCTGGGGCTCAAAGGCGTAGGATTCGAACCATACGCGGATTATGCCGGGACCATTCCTCATCAGGCTTTTATGATCTTTCAGGCCATGTTCGCTATTATTACGCCGGCGTTGATTATCGGGGCTTTCGCGGAACGGATGAAGTTTTCCGCGTTTCTGATCTTTATGCTTTTGTGGGCTACCTTCGTATACGCCCCTGTTTGCCACTGGGTATGGGGAATGGGCGGCTGGTTGAG
>JBAZGE010000105.1:0-4206 GCA_041653035.1 Candidatus Omnitrophota bacterium | reverse complement strand
TTCTTTTAATTTTTTGTTCTCGTCTGCTGTGAAAGCGGAGACGGCGGGATTATCGTTACCGGGCTTTTGAGTTTCTTCAATACAAGAAATGTATTTCAATTCATAATAAATCGGCGTTCCTTTAAAATCTATTTTTATGTAGGTGTCTGTTTTTTCAATGATCTCGGCCGTGATCTCCTTGCCGGATTTAAGGATGATCTTTGCGGCACAGGCCTCTTGTGAAAAAAGCATTGTTCCGCAATACAATACCGATAAGAAAAAAATAATCGAAATATATCTCATAGCTTTATTTCCATTTAATAACACTGCCGAGCGCGGATAAAAAATCAGCGATTAACGCTATTGTGTAAAAAAACACAAAAAAGAATACGTATCCCCCCAGGATCACGAATCCGATCCACCGCGGCATTAAAGGAACAATACCAAAGCCTATGGCACCCGATATTAAAAGAGCGGAAATAAGCACAAACCAGGCATATATTTTTAAGACCGTGCCGCAGGTTTTCAGCAGACGGAGATGTTTAAAAATAACCTCTGGCTTACAATAAAGTTTCATAGGGCTAAAACCTTTGGGGTTGTCCGAAGGTGACGGGCAACGACTCGAGGGCCGCAAGGAGGTCTATTAATGCCGGATCGGTGGGAATTGTCATTTTTTCTTCTATCCTCATGATCTCCGCCACGCAATCGCGCACGTTGGATAACGCCTGTTCTTTGTACCGGTAATTTTGTGCCAAATCAAAAAGTTTTTTAACCTGTACAACCGCGGGCAGTTTACCGGTTTCCATGCTTTGCCGAATCCCCAGCCATGCAGATTCGAATCCCTGTTCATTATCATCCGTTCGGGATAAATCCGGCAGGATTGTCACCGGGAGATTACGAAAATCAATGCCTCCCGGCGAAGAGAGAGAAGGCATCGCAATTCTTTTCGAAGACACCGGATCCCCCCCATTATTCACTTCCAGCACAGCCCCCCTATTTGACAACCGGTAAAAGTTTTTGCTCTTTTTATCTGCCGGATCCTGATTACGTTCCTTTACCAAATACCCGTCCTTTTCCGTCAATACCTCTAAATCCCGGTAAATAGTGGTATAACCCGGCGGAACATCATTCCCCTTTCCCTGTATGAATACCCCCCCGAGTATATCCCGCACGGTGAAACCGCGCCTTTCATTATTGCTTATAAAATTACGGATCATTGCCCTCCTTGTATCCCCATCAAGCGTTGTCCTGGGCTTTGAAACCCTCGGCAGGGAAGAGAGAGACAATTGATTTGTTTCCTTTTTTCCGGGGAAAACATCCGCAATCCCGCCTCCTTTTTCCCGATCAGCACTTTTCATTGTTTCTTTTTCTTCTTTTACGGAGTTGAGTCCGTGCAATCCTTGTTTCAGTAAATATTTTGAATACTCTGTCCCATCCAGTTTTACATATACAGCCCCCTGGCTATACGGCATAAAAGCTCCGATATCATATTTGTCAAAATCCGCATGCCCCCTCCCTTGCAGGGAATAATTCGGCCGGTACAGATTAAATAATCCCTCATAAAAACCCGCTTCTTCCGCCGATGACGCTCCCAGTCTTTCCCGGTAACGATGGAGATCTTTGCCCTCACCATTGGCCAGCATAACCAATGGCACAAGAAGATGAGAGGTAAAATGAGTCCTGAAACCGGACGCTCCGTTATTACTGATATATTTTTGTACCTTAGAAAGCAGCGTTATGAAATTCCGGTCCATTTTCACTAATACCCCGCCCGCAAAAACAGGCATCTGTTTTTTTTCATCGTTGTTCCAGTCAAATATCTCTCCGGTAAAATACGCAGGCGCGAATTTATCTCTGACTAACCCCCTGGTTACATCCTGAAAAAACTTGCTGATATGCCCCTCTATTCTATTCTGTTGAGTATTACCGTTTATAGCCATGAGCCCTAAATTCTGTGTTTCCATTTGTTTAATATCTACAAGCGACGCCAGTAATTCTATGTCATTTATCCGGCGGCCTTTTAACAGCGATTTAATGTCGCCCAGGAATACTTTATGCATAAAATCAACCCAGGTCCTTTCCTCGTTTCTCTCTTTCAAAACCTGCGTGACCTGATACCCGTTCACCAGAGCAAGCTCAAAAGGGGTCACCGGCCGTCCAAGACCGGTAATGCGCGGGAGAGGTAATTCCGTCAACGCCCTATCGACATCTTCGCCGCTTCCCAACAAAACGACACATCTTTTATATCCCCGGGATTCCAGCAAACCCTTTATAAAAGACGCCGCGCTTCCAACCCTATTGACATTAATACAAATCACAGGAACGTCGCGGCGCAACAATGTTCCGCGTATACTGTTTAGATGATTTTTTATCCTTCGCGGCTGATCCGTAACAACGATAACCGCTTCCGCGCTTTTGCCGGAAGGCGAGAGTTCCCGTGATACCGAATCCATAGTAACGTCATATGCAGCGTGTAACGCTTCATTCCGAAAGGTGCCGGATAAAGCCGGAAGGAACCCGTTTAATTCGGACTTTAACTTCTTGATTTCACGGCTGTTTTTTTTATACTCGGCATCGCTCATAGCGTTGATCGAAACATACCAGGCGGCAATCAAAGCCAGAGGCGCGGAAGCCCCTTTTATGACCGGCAATAACGCACTGCTGTCCCCGCCGGCCAATATTTGCAGGTTGATCAGGAACGGATAGAATGCGAGTACGCCAAAGGCGACAAGCGCTATCGCCGGAGTAACCATTTCCCTGAGCAAAGGCCACGTTCTTTTTGCTCCCAATTTTGTTTTAGAACCGTAATAGGCATCAAAAATCCAGGCATCCCACTCTTCGATAACCTGCGTGTCTCTATCGCCTTCTTTTGGATATATATTGTCAAGTTTGTTACCCAGAGGAATAATGACCTCCCTTAAATTTTTTTTCAACGAATTGACTGCTCTATGGTAGATCAGATTGAAACCAACGAGTGACCCGACAAAAGTGGATATGGCATGATTACTGAACCTGCTGTGGTCAAACCGGTCCCCCGATGCCCAGGGGATATTCTCAACCGCGTGAAGCAAATGCTTGCACACATTAAAATATTCCCAGGTATCAAGCAGTTCGGCGGCGAATATTTTTAATTGCCGGCGCTCCGTTTCATTCTTGCTTTCCTTATACCTGCGGAACAAAATACCGATCAATGCACGCAACTCCGGGATTGCCTGCGCATATACTTTTGCATATTTAGTCCGGCGGTTCGTGACGTTGTTTACGTTAAACGGAAGCGCGTTTCTAAGTTTCCGCACTTCTTCTAAAGCCAAACAGCCGCTGTAAATAATATCCTTATCGGTATGTTCCATAGAATTAACGATCTGTTTTAATTCTTTCAACATTGTCATTGTCCCGTTTTCCCAGGAATCAGGATTTGCCGTAATGACAGCCGCGGGACGCTCGATTTTTTTATTTTTAGTCCACGTGTAATAACAATAAACAAAAAAACCCGCGCCTAAAAGGAACAGGAACGAAATCTCCGGGTTAGTTCTTACAATTTCGCTTAAATAAACCCCGAAATCACTGACAGTATGAAAAATTTGCGCAGGGAGCCGGTTCAAGTCGTGGAATTGAAATCCGTCGGCCGCGTTTACAGTCGTATTGTCCGCATTGATTGGGTTTGTTGTGTTTATAGAGCGAGGGAAAACCGTTCCGGATGCACCTGAAGAAGAAGTACCATCCGGATGAGTCGTTATTCCGGGGGATGATTCTGGAGTGTCCGGATGCGAAGGTGTTATACCTGTCGGCTGAGAAGGGAGTACAGCTACAGTATCGGAATGAGTTGTGACAGACGACGGGGAATGATCTGTCCCGCGAGTATACCCCGGAGATGTATCCTCCGGATGTGAAGGAGTTATTCCGGATTGAGTTGAATGAACCGGTTTTGCACTTTCGGGAATCACCGTATCTATAGATCTATGGACAGGTTTCGCGGATTCGGGAATGACCGCGTCTACAGACCGGTGAACAGGTTTTGCAGACTCAGGAATGACCGCATCCACAGACCGGTGAACAGGATGATACGGGATTTTTGAGGCATCTGATCCTTGGCCGCTCATAACTTTATCACCCGGTATCTCCGTCACGGATTTAGCTAAATCAGGAGCAGGATCGGCATGGAACGACGTGGCGGGAGCAGGATCGGCATGGAACGACGTGGCAGGAGCAGGACCGGCAGGGAACGAC
>JBAZGE010000104.1:0-4243 GCA_041653035.1 Candidatus Omnitrophota bacterium | reverse complement strand
CTTGTCAAGTATTATTTAACAAAGTTAATCAATGTTAACCTTTACTTAACACACAAAAGGGGGCAAAAAAAAAGGGGACGGTTCTATTTTTTAAAACTCTCGATCGACACCGAAAAAATAGAACCGTCCCCTTTTTTTTGCTTCCCGTACAAAACCTTTAATTGATCGACGGTTGGATTCCCCGGATAGTATTCTCCCTGCGGGCCTATATACCCATCCTTCTGTTTGATCAGCGTAACCGGGGTAAAACTGCCGTTTGTATTCGGAACATTTACCGTCACTGTTTCAGAAGAACCGTAACTATTGCGCCTATAGACGGGACATCAATGACAACAGTGGAGCCCCTCGGTCTAAAGACCGAGGCTCCCTCCCCGAAGCAAAAAGCACATTCCGCAAGTTCCTATCCCCGGCCTGAAGACCGGGGATTTTGCGGAGGGAATTAAACCAACCAAAGAATAAAAGAATATCGGGTTATTCATACCTTAACGCCTCGATCGGGTTAAGCCGTGAAGCCTGCTTTGCCGGCCAAAGCCCGAATACCACCCCCACGACCAAAGAAAAAACCGTGGCCAGAACCACCGAAGACACGGAAACCCTTACCGACCACCCCGACACAATAGTTATCAACAGCGACGCCCCGCCGCCGAGCAAAATACCCGCTACCCCTCCGATAAACGACATCAATACGGCTTCGATAAGGAACTGGGTCATGATATCCTTATTGTTGGCTCCTATAGCCTTGCGCAGGCCGATCTCGCGCGTGCGCTCGGTCACCGAAACAAGCATGATATTCATAATCCCGATACCGCCGACTAAAAGCGAAATCGCGGCGATAGCGCCTAATAATAACGACATCGTTTTAGTGGTGCTTTCAAGCGTATTTTTGATATCGGACATATTGAAAATATTGAACGACTCTTTTTGATCCTGAGTAAGCAAGCGGTGCTGTTTTATGATAAATGCGCTTACCGCCTCCTGGGCGGAATCGACCAAATCAACGCTTTTTGCCTCCACATAAATGGAATCGATATACTGTTTTCCGAGAACCCGGTACATCGCGGTAGTTATAGGAATAATTACCGTATCATCCTGGTCACGAGGCCCGGCCGCGCCCTTAACGGGCAGGATACCGATGACCTTGAAATTAATAAGATTTATTTTTATGGTCTGTCCGACGGGATTCGTCGTGCCGAAAAGCTCCTTTACCACGGTGGTGCCTAACAAAGCCACCTTATCCCTCATTTTCACCTCTTCATCGGTAAAGAACCTTCCGACTGTCGGAACGGCCGAACGCATCTGCGCATAATCCACCCCCGCGCCCTCAACCTGGGTATTCCAGTTTTGATTCCCGTAAACAACCTGCGCCCGGGATGTTACCGACGGGCTGGCCGTTTTAACATAATCATTCAGCTTCTTGATGCCCGCCGCATCCTGAAAGGTAAAACGCGTCGTTGTCCCGGACTCCATAGCTACTCCCATCGACTTCGGGGCGCCGGGCATGACAATAAGAAGATTCGACCCCAGAGATGAAAGCTGTTTCTCTATCGATTCTTTCGCGCCCTGGCCGACCGCGAGCATGGCAATAACCGCGGCCACGCCGATAAGGATGCCCAGGATGGACAGGAACGCGCGCATCTTATGCGAAAACATCGCGAAAACAGCCTGGCGCATATAATCAAGGAACTCCATCCCCCCTTTGAGCGTATTCCCGGAGCTTGATAAGATATTTTTTACGGACTCCCCCGGGATCCCGGGTTCACGGCTCACCGGCTCACCGGGAACGGTTTTATCCGAAATTATTTGGCCGTCACGCATATTGATAACCCGCCTGGCATAAGCGGCGATCTCGCTTTCATGGGTAACAATAACTATGGTCTTCCCTTTCTGATTCAGTTTTTTCAATATCGAAATTATCTCTTCCTTGCTTTTTGAGTCGAGGTTGCCCGTGGGCTCATCCGCGAAAATAACCGGAGGCTCATTCACCAGGCTCCGGGCGATAGCGACCCTCTGCTGCTGCCCCCCGGAAAGCTCATTCGGCTTATGGAACATCCTGTCTTTCAAGCCCACTTCCTCGATCTCCTTTTTTGCCCTTTCCCTCAAATGCCTCTTGCCGGCATAAATCAAAGGAAGCTCCGCGTTTTCCAAAGCCGACATCCGGGGCAATAAATGGAACTGTTGAAAAACAAAACCTATCAGCCGGTTCCTGACCAAGGCTAATTCCCTGTCTGAAAGCTTCGTTACTTCCTCCCCTCCCAAAAAATATTCCCCCGAATCCGGCCTGTCGAGCAGGCCCATTACATGCATCAGGGTGGATTTACCCGAACCCGAAGCCCCCATGATGGCGACAAACTCTCCCGAAGCTATCTGCAACGACACTCCGCGCAAAGCCTCCACTTTAACATCGCCCATCTGGTAGGTTTTATATATATTCTTTATCTCTATCATTTCTTCTATTTTTTGGCTGACCCGTTTTTCTTTGCGCTCGGCATTTTAGGCATGAACGGATTACTCCCCGTGTTGTCCTTCTCGGGCAAAGAATATTGCTTGGTCATCGTTATTACCACATCATCCGAACTTAACCCCGAAGCGACCTCCACATTTTTGTCGTCCGAAACGCCCAGGGTAACCGCCCGCTTAACCGGCTGGCCGCCGTCAGCCTGTTTTACCAGGACATAATCACCGCCGTTTTCCTTGCTTACGGCCGCAAGAGGGACCAGTAAAATATTCTCTTTATTCTCCACCACAAAATCTATACTCGCGTTCATCCCGGAACGGAAAAACTGCGGGGAGGACTCGGGAACCAGGTCCACCTTATATATGGTCACGTTATTTACCGTTTCGGATTCATAGTATATATGCTCGACTTCCGCCTTTATTTTAGTCCCGGGGTACGCGTCAAGGCTGATACCGGCGCTCTGGCCGACTGCGATCTTCCCGATATCCGTTTCATCTACCTGCGCCCTGACAATCAGTTTGTCGGACAATACGACCACCGCGTCGCTCGTGGTTACCGTCTGGCCCGGCTGGGTTGTCGCCACGATTACCTCTCCGTCAATCGGAGAGAACAACTGGATATCTTTATATACCTGCTGCCAGTATTTCAGCGATTCCGCTCCCTGCCCGCGCGCCGCGTCAAGAAGAGCCGCGCGTTCCGTCGAGCTCATAAGCGCCAGGGGCCGGCCGGCCTTGATATGTTCTCCCTCCTTAACCAGGATGCTTTCTATCCTGCCTCCGACAGGAGGCTTTACCTCCAGCCTGTTTTTTGGATAAACCGTCCCGGTGGCGGAAACAAGGCTCTGTATGCTCCCCCGGGAGGGAATTATCTCCCGGGTCACCATCCCGTCCTGATTATTGCGCTTGCGCGTTGCCTGCAGAAAAATTACCGCCGCCAGCGATATGAAAACCGCGAAAACAATTATTATCTTTTTATTGCGCATACTCTATCGTCTCTCCTTTCGCCTGGATCCAGCCGGCCTCCGCAAGCAAAGCGTTGGCCTGGGCGTCTAAAAATGATTTCTTTGCCGTTACCAGATTATCCTCGATAATTGTCCAGTTATCAAAAGTAATAAAACCTGTCGAATACTGCGCCGCCGCTATCTTCGAACGTTCAACGGCGGCATCCAGCGCTTTGCCCTGTACGCCGACGGTTTCAGCGGCATCCTGCAATGACGCCCATGTCTGTTCAAGAGCAACCACGGCGCTGTCTCTTACGCTTCTTTCATCGGCTTCCGCCTGCCGGTAGGCGGATTGGGCCTGGGAAACCTGCGCCCGCCGCAAGCCTCCTTCGAATATAGGCAAAGTCAGGCTTAAGCCCGCGCTCAGGTTTTCATCCCGCGGCGGCCAGGACGAACTATTCTTATCGGCCCCGGCATTGCCGGAAATCTGCGGCGAAAAATCGGCATACGCGGATTTAATATCGAAAGAAGCCGCGTTTTTCTTCGCCACAGCCTGCAGAACGGAAGGATTATTCTTCACCAATGATTCAAAATCAGGTTTCTCTTTGTTACTCTCGCGCACCGCAAAATCCCCTTTGACGGAAACCGGGTTAACCTTCTCCCTTCCCATCGCTTTGGCCAACTGCCGTTGAGATACCTCGACATTTCTCCTTGCCTGCGAAAGCTCAAAATCAGCCTTTGCCAGGCTTGCTTCCGCCGTCAGCAAAGCCCCTTTATGTTCCAGGCCCGATTGATACCGTAACGTTATCAATTCCAGGTTACTTCTCCTGATCTTCAGGATTTCTTCC
>JBAZGE010000103.1:0-4254 GCA_041653035.1 Candidatus Omnitrophota bacterium | reverse complement strand
TCTATGCCGGATTCATAACGCAGGGCGATCAATTCCAGATTACTCCTGCGTATCTGCCTGATCTCCCCGGTAATCTGCACTAAATCCTGCCCCTTGAGCAGATCGACAAAGGCCGAGCGCAGGCGGTAGCGTATCTCGGAAGAAACAAACCGGAAAGACTGCCGAGCGGCTATAATATTCTCCGCCGCCGACTTCACCTCATTGGATATCTTTGCGCCGTCAAACAATACCTGTGTCCCGCTTATGCCGGCGGAATGCGACTGCGTAGTGGCCCTGGTAACCGCTCCCGAAGATGATTTTCCCGAAGTCTGGGCGGTGGATATTTTCAAACTGCCGTCTATCTGCGGATATAACCCGCCGGCAGCAGCTTTTTTCGCCTCCTCGGACTGCCGTATTCCCTCCTGCGCGGAAATCAAATCCGGATGATTTTTTTCGGCCTCGGAAAGGCACGCTCCCCAGGTCAGCGCCTCTTCAGCCTTTACCGTTGATGCCGGAAAACTTATTATTATCAATAACAGGACACAGGCGCATTTGTTCATAGCATGAAAACTTTGTATTCTCCTTCTTTCAAAAAATTAGACAATAAAAAAACGGAGGAAGTTTCAAAGCTTACCGGGATTTTTCATTTCTGCAATAATGACTTAAGCAGCCCCCCCTCATTACCGAGGATATTGGTTAAAATCCGGGTAGCCTGCTGGATTTTCTGATTTGCTTCACCCACTTGTGCCTGGGCAAGCGGAGCGGTATTCCCTTTTTGGGCGGCAAGATTCTCTATTTCGCCCAACAATCCGCTCATCTTATTGGCCTGAACGGGATCCAGGGTCTTGTTCTTCTGGAACATGCCCAGGATATCTCCGCTTAAAGAATACGCCTGATTAAGAAGAGGCAGGGCAGCCGTGACAAACGAAAGCTTTCCCTGGTTCAGCGGCATTTTGGTAAACGCGTTCTTGATATTAGTGAGCCGTGAAATCGTGTCGCGCACGGTGTTCTGCTGGGTGAGCAGCGGACTATTCTGCACGCTTTTGATAAGATTCCCCAACTGCGCGTAAGCAGGGAAAGTTAACAACACTGCCATAACGCATAATACGATACGTCTTTTCATCTTTTCCTCCTTATCCTTAATCCCGCTTCATCGCTTGCGCTTTGATCCTTTTCGGCATTAACTCGATGGCATAGCGCACGGCTGTGCGAGGCATTATCCCCTTATGTTTCGCCACATAACCAAACACTTCCTGCCGATGCAGACGGCCCGCCTCTTTTAACAACCAACCGTATCCTTTCTGCACCATATCATCCTTATCCCGCAATAAACCATCCGCTTCTCATCACCGCCGGCCGGAGGGAAAAGACGGAGTTTTTGGCTTCGGGACAAAATCGAACTCCCAGCGGCACAGATCCTGCCCCCGGTCAAAATACAGATAGATCTTATCGGAAGAAAAAAAACGGGTGGGATAACGGTACAAACACATCTGCCGGCAATCCGGGGTATCGGCAGAATCCGAACAATAGACCGGATCTCCATACCGGGAAACGATCTCTTCTTTTGCCGTTCCTTTTTGCAGCAGGTTATATTCAATATCGCCGCGCAGGATATCGAAACCGCGCTCCTGCTTTTGCACATACCTCTCGATTCCGCTCTGATTATCCGCCATCTGTTTTAAAAACAGGATCTCTTGAGAGCGGCCGATAAAAGAACATCCTCCTGAAAACATTGCCGCGCAGTAAACAAAAACCAATATTTTTGCGGGTTTTTTTTTCATCTAAGAAAACCGAATAATACCGCGATCAACGCGTAGATAATATCCTGCATAAAGCCGATCACCGGGTCTAAAAGCCCGGTAAAAAGCAACGCTGCCAGCAGGAAAAAACCGTACGGCTCCAGCCGGGCAAACGCTTCCTGCGCCTTCAAGGGCAAAAATCCCATAATGATTTTTGAACCATCCAACGGGGGTATGGGTATCAGATTAAAAGCCCCCAGGATAATATTGATGCGCACAACTATCGGCAACATGGCCGATAACACCGGGTGGTTCCTGACACCGTCAAAATGCAGCAAAAAAAGAGCGAGGATGGCGATAAGTATATTAGTCAGGCACCCGGCGAGAGAAACACCGATCAATGCCGGACGGGAATTCTTGAGATTATAATAATCAACCGGCACCGGCCGCGCCCATCCGAACCCCACCAGAAAAAGCATGAGCGTTCCTACCGGGTCAAGGTGAGAAACCGGATTAAAAGTCAATCGTCCACTCCGTTTGGCCGTATCATCGCCAAAAAGATAAGCGACCCAGCCGTGGGAAACTTCATGCGCGATCACCGAATACAGAAGTACCCCGGCTAAAAGGATGAATAACCTCGGATCAGTAAATAAAAGTGATAACAGCCCCATGCCTGCACCCTGCCTTATTGTACGTTCAAAACGATCCTTTTGATTATACCACGGTATCGCTTCCCGTACACAAAAAACCTCCGCGGAAGTTTTTTTATGGGTTTTTCCATCAAAAAAATACCCCTGATTTCCTCTCGTGATCAGGGGTATCCGGCAAGAACCGTAAAAATCATCTCTCTATGGTTACCGCGGCCCTTTCTCTTTCGAAACCTTGTCATGTTTACCCGTAAGCTCGAAGAACTTGGCAAATTGCCCGGGAGTAAGGATCTTACGCACCTCCAGGATGGAATTCAACCGGTCATCGATTTTCTCGGACTCGATATTTTTCAGACGGGATTGTATGGAATTGATCTTGTTCATATCCATATCCGGCTGCATGAGAAGCCGGTTCAAAGAACCTTTTAAAGAACGGGACTCCCCATGCAGATCATTCATCAGCTTATGATGCAAATTTTTGTTCTCATCCAGTTGTTTTTTCTGCTCTTCGGTCAAATTGAGCTGATTATAAACCTCCCGTATATAATTTTCCATCCGCCCCCGGCGGTCTGCCTCTTTCGGCGCCGCCTGACCGCTTTCCTGAGCGCGCGCGTACCCCTGTGTCAAGACCGCGAAAACGCATACAATAACACACATTCGCATAATCTTCATACCACCTCCTCTTTACAAAAAATACTCTTCAATGGGCGTTTCCTGGTTTGCGTTCTCTATGCCCGTTAAACCATTCCCCATGCCGAGCGTAGACATGAGATACCTGCCCTGTTCTGTTTCTTTCACCAGTCTTACCCGGTCATGGATCATAAACGCCCCGCTGAAGAAAAACACAAAAAGCACTATATATGCGGGGACAAACTGGGGCCGCAGCAAAGGCCTGAATACCCTTTCCAGGACATCGCCGATAAAATCCCGGGGAGAGCTCTCCGCCTCGATCTGCCCGCGGATATTCCGCCACACCTGTTCAGGCACCTTTTCAGGCTTGATTTTCTTAAAAGGAACCTCCAGCCTCTCTTTGGCTTCCCGGGCAAAAGCTTGACAGGCAGGGCATACGCTCAGATGGGCCTCCAGACGTTCACGCGGCTCTTTATCAAGCTCTCCGTCCAGGTAATCCGTCAAAATCAAATCTCTGAATTTATTACACTCGTTCATATCCCACCTTCTTTCTAAAAGAGAACAGGATCTCCCGCGCCCTCCTGAGCCTGGTGCGTACCGTATTGATGTTGACCTTCAGGATATCCGCTATCTGTTTATAACTCAGCCCTTCCACACTGCGCAATACCACGCACGCCCTTTGTTCCGGAGAAACGGCACCCAGCAATTTTTCTATAACGGTATCATTATACTCTTTCTCGATCTTCGCTTCAACAGCGTTAGGCGCCATAGCCGCCTGTATCTCATCGTCATACTCAAGGCTGCGATTATTCCCGCGGGAAGCCTTCCTTCCGTAATTAAGAGCGTGATTAACGGTGATACGGTACACCCATGTCTTGAGGGAAGACTCAAAGCGAAAATCCTTGAGCTTACGGGACATGGTCAGGAAAACTTCCTGAGTTACCTCTTCGGCATCCTGCCGGTTATTTACCACCCTCAGGGCCACATTATAAACAAACCCCGACAGGATATTGTAAACCGCCTCAAAACTTTCCATGTCACCGGCCGCCGCCTTTTTCAAAACATCATCCGGGATATCGTTCATAATACTGCGCCTTTTTTTACCCTCGCAATAGATTGTAAAAAATCCGTACTTACTTCGTCCGCGAATACATAACCCTCAACTGCTCAACCGTGGGGAATTCCGGATAAAATTCTCCCTGCGGGCCGATAAAACCGTTCCCGTACCGTAGTATGACCACGGCATGGTAACCACCGCC
>JBAZGE010000102.1:0-4474 GCA_041653035.1 Candidatus Omnitrophota bacterium | reverse complement strand
TCATCATACGCAATTCCCCGTATATCGAGGATTTCAGGCCTCTTGATGAAACCTGCGATTGCTACGCCTGCCGGAATTTCAGCAGGGCTTATATCCGGCATTTGTTCAATACCTACGAAATCCTGGGGTTGCAGCTGGTTTCCTATCATAACGTGTATTTTTACCTGCGGATGATGGAGGAGATCCGGGAGGCGATACGGCTGGATCGGTTTGTGGAGTATAAGAGGGAGTTCCTCAGTTTATATAATGCTGAAGAGGTCAAATAGATTCCAACATGATTATAGATATTATCACAATTTTCCCCGGGATGTTCGGCCCGGTGTTGAATGAATCGATCGTCAAACGGGCGCAGCAGAAAGGTAAAGTAAATATCCGTGTTCATGATTTGCGGGATCATACCCTTGATAAACACCGCAAGGTCGATGACCGGCCGTTTGGCGGCGGATCGGGGATGGTGATGTGCGCCGACCCGATCTTCCGGATCGTCGAGAAGTTAAAAGGCAAGAAGCGTAAATCGGACACCGGTAACCGGGCCCCGAAAGTTATTTTGCTTTGCCCCCAGGGGAAAACCCTGGATCAGAAGTCCGCCAAAAGAATAGCGCGGTATAAACATATCATTTTGATATGCGGGCATTATGAAGGTATCGATGAAAGGGTGCGCGAAGGGCTGGCGGATGAAGAGATATCTATCGGCGATTATGTGTTGACCGGAGGGGAACTTCCGGCCATGGTCCTGGCCGATTGCGTGGTGCGCCTGCTTCCGGGGGTGCTGGGAGATAAAAATTCCTTGAAATTTGAGTCATTCGAGAGTAATTTATTAGAATACCCGCAGTATACCAGGCCCGTTGAGTACCGGGATATGAAGGTCCCCGCGGTGCTGGTATCCGGAGATCATAAGAGGGTTGAAGAGTGGAGAAAAGAGCAATCCATTCAAAGGACGAAAGAGAAGCGTCCTGATTTACTGAACCGTCATTGAGTGAAGGCTCAGTAGCACGAAGTCATAAACGCTCACAAAACGGAGGATGAGATGGGTAAGGTGGATAAGATGAAGTTGGTGGAAGCGATGAATGTGAAGAAAGAAAATCCGAAATTCGGTGTCGGTGATACGGTCCGCGTAATGACCAAGATCCCGGAAGGCGATAAGATACGTCTGCACCCTGTTGAAGGGGTGGTTATCGCCAGAAGAGACGCCGGCATTAAAAGCGTCTTCACCGTGCGCAAAGTTTCTTTTGGGGAGGGGGCGGAACGGGTTTTTCCGCTCTATTCGCCTAATATCGAGCGCATCGAGGTTGTCAGGAGAGGCAAAGTCAAGCGCGCGAAATTGTATTATCTGCGCCAGAAGGTCGGCAAGCGCGCTACCAAGATAGAAGAGGATAAAACAGAGAAGCTTGCTCAACTGGCGCAAAGGCGTGCAGATAAGAAGGCCGCGATGCCGGTAGAGAAAACGGAAGAGAAGAAAGCAGAGAAAAAGGCAGAAAAGAAGGACAAATAGAACGGGAATGACCGTGACCCAGGCGATGCTGTATTATGAGCAAAAGCTTACAGAGAACGGCTGCGATATGGTTATCGGGGTTGATGAAGCGGGCCGGGGCCCGCTGGCCGGCCCGGTGGTGGCGGCGGCGGTGGTTTTAGGTAAGCTTGTATTCGAGAACCGCATCGACGATTCCAAAAAATTGACCGCCCGGCAGAGGCAGGAAGCGTATTTCGAGATCATCGGCAATTCCGTGTACGGTGTCGGCATCATGAATGAAAAGGTCATCGACCGGGTCAATATCCTGGAGGCCACCAAACTTGCCATGCAGCAGGCGGTATACATGCTGGTGCGCCGGCTGGGAGAGCGCCGGGGAGCGAAGGTGCATATTATCGTGGACGGCAATGCGCGGTTTACGGCCGATTACCCGTGCACGCCGATCATCAGAGGCGACTCCAAGTCCAAGAGCATAGCCTGCGCCTCGATCGTGGCCAAGGTGATCAGGGACCGTATCATGGACCGTTATGACAGTTGGTTCCCTCAGTACGGATTTGCCCGTCATAAAGGGTATCCCACGGAAAGCCACCGGCAGGCGCTTAAAAAATTCGGCCCCTCCGCGATCCACCGTTTGACGTTCCACAGCGCGTGAACGCGGATAAGCAGGGAGATCGATTATGCCGGGATCGAACGTGCACACGGGCAGGCAGGGGGAAGAAGCTGCCCGGGATTTCCTGAAAAAGAACGGCTACCGTATTCTGCAAAGTAATTACCGGACCAGGTCCGGTGAAATAGATATTATCGCACGGGATAAGGACACGCTTTGTTTCGTGGAAGTAAAGACCAGGAACTCGCAGGCATTCGGATCGCCGTGCGAAGCGGTCATGGAGTCCAAACAGCGGACGATCTCCTTTGTAGCCGCGTATTATTTGAAAGAACACAATCTTCTGGATACAAAAGCGAGATTCGATATCGTCTCAGTCGTGCGTGAAAGCGGGCAGGCCCGCTGCGAGTTGATCAAGAACGCGTTTGAATTCTTGTATGACGACTAACCGAATGTTCTCAAGCCAAGAGATCACCCGTAAAACCAAAAAACTGCACATCACCAAGATCGCCGGGAAACTGAAGATCCACAAGAAATACCTTACGGTGTTCGGCGATCATACCGCGAAAATAGACCTCAGTATCCTGCCGGTACTTCCCAAACCGAAAGCTCAATATATCTTGGTTACCGCCGTCACTCCCACGCTTCTGGGCGAGGGTAAGACGGTGACTACGATCGGTTTGTCCATGGCTTTGAATAAGCTGGGGGCGCTTTCCACTGTTTGCCTGCGGGAGCCTTCTCTGGGCCCGGTATTCGGGATCAAGGGAGGGGGCACCGGCGGCGGTTATTCCCAGGTTGTTCCCGCCGAAGATATCAATTTTCATTTTACCGGGGACATACACGCGGTGGGCATGGCGCATAATCTGGCGGCGGCATTCCTGGATAATGCCCTTTTTAAAGGGAATAAACCGGGCATCGATCCGGCGCGGATCTATTGGCGCCGCGTCCTGGATATCAATGACCGTTCTTTACGCAATATCAGGATCGGCCTGGGAACGCCTGCGGACGGTATTCCGCGCGACAGCGGTTTCGATATCACCGCCTCTTCCGAGATTATGTCCATCGTGGCGTTAAGCGCGGATATGGCTGATTTGCGCCGGAGGCTTTCGCGGATGGTCATGGCGGAGACCCGGGATTCCCGTCCGGTGAGCGCGGATGACATAAAAGTTACCGGCTGTATGGCCGCGATCTTAAAAGACGCCATCAAGCCGAACCTGGTACAGACTCTGGAGAATACCCCGTGCTTTGTGCATACCGGCCCGTTCGCCAATATCGCGCACGGCAGCAGTTCCCTCATCGCCGACCGTATCGCGCTTTCCCTTTCCGATTATGTGGTAACTGAAGCCGGTTTCGGCGCCGATTCCGGAGCGGAGAAATTTTTCGATATCAAATGCCGGGCAAGCGGTTCTTTACCGGATGCCGCGGTGGTGGTCTGTTCGGTCAGGGCGCTCAAGATCCACAGCGGGAGGTTCGCGGTGAAGGCCGGTAAACGCCTGCCTGAAGATCTGCATCGGGAAGACCTTGAGGCGCTTAAAGAGGGGATGGGGAACCTGGAAAAACAGATAGAGAATGTGAAAATGTTCGGCATACCGGTAGTGGTCTGCGTGAACAGGTTTGAAACGGATTCCGACCGAGAGATAGATCTGATCCGGGAAAAATCCCTTGCCGCCGGGGCGGACGATTGCCAGGTGAGCACCGTTTGGAAAGACGGCTCAAAGGGCGGGCTTGATCTTGCCCGGAGTGTGATGCGTTGCGCGAAAAAAGAAAAGCAGTTTAAATTTTTGTACCCGTTGGATAGGCCGATCAAGGAAAAGATCAAGACCATCGCGTGCTCCATGTACGGCGCCGCGGATGTGTCATATACCCCGGAGACCGAGGAGAAGATTCGGCTTTTTACCGGCCGCGGCTGGGACGCGCTTCCTATCTGTATGGCCAAAACGCAATTGTCGCTCTCGCATGATCCGGTTTTAAAAGGCCGTCCGAAAGATTTTATTCTGCCGGTCAGGGACATCCGCGCCTCTATCGGGGCTGGATTCTTATCCCCCGTATGCGGTTCAATCCAGACCATGCCCGGCCTCCCGAGTGTGCCGGGCGGTGAAATGATAGACGTAGATTGTGAAGGAAATGTTATTGGACTCTTATAGGATCATAGCAGACGCTTTACATAACTGTTACAAATAATAATGATGTGGACAAATTCCGGGTACATATTATTTAATTATTACGACCCCCGGCATTTTGCCTGCGGATTTACGGCCGTCACGAAAATTTTTGCCGTCGGCCGCGGTTTACGCCTCTCTGCAGGCGTGAAAGATAAAGGCCCCGGAAAAATCGGGGCCTTTCCTCGCTCAGAAAGATTTTTCCTTGATTTTCATTCGAAAATCAAGGACCGCAAAATTTCT
>JBAZGE010000101.1:0-4548 GCA_041653035.1 Candidatus Omnitrophota bacterium | reverse complement strand
GTAACTGCTGCCAGTAGGGCTCGCCGATAAGGATGATCCCTCCGGCGCGCAGGCTCCGCGCCAGAAGCTCAATCGTGCCGGCGACTCCCCCGCCAATCCAAGTGGCGCCGACACAAGCTACCACATCGACCTTCTCATCAGAGACATAGCCGGCAGCATCGCCATGAATAAACTTAACTTGATCGGCGACGCCAAGTTCTACAGCGCGAAGTTTCGCCTGCTCGCTGAACAACTGGCTCATGTCAATGCCGGTGCCGATGACTCCGTAATCGCGTGCCCAGGTACACAGCATCTCCCCTGAGCCGCTGCCGAAATCGAGCACGCGAGCCCCCGATTCCAGACGCAGCGCCGCGCCGAGAGTAGCGAACTTTTCGGGCGTGAACGGATTGTGAATGCGGTGAGCGCTTTCAGTAATGTTAAATATACGTGGAATATCCATTGTGGAAATCTCCTTTTCTTAAAAAAAAGGATGCTTCTACTTGACCGTATTTGCGCGCATAGTTCTCAAATAATAACTCATAAAAAAAATAGAACCGTCCCCTTTATTTATTATTAAAACTTTGTATCATTGATGTCATTACCCCTTCGTCTTCTTATTAGCATAAGCAAACGGATACGACTTCGACCACCGGTCAATATCATCCTTTCGAAAACGCCACTGCCCGCCAGCGCGAAAAGCTGGTATTTTTCCTTCTCTGGCTAAACGGCGTATTGTATATGGATGCAGACGAAGATATTCTGCAATCTCCTCTGCAGTAAATGCTTTAACGAGCTCTTTCATGGAAAGTTCTCCCTGTTACATTTTAGCACATATTTTACCACAACAATTTGAGATAACAATGAAAAACTTGCCCCGGTAAAGCAAAATGGGGACGGTTCTATTTTTTTAGACTCGCGGCCGAGAACAAAAAAATAGAACCGTCCCCATTTTTCTTTTTTACTTTTCTATCTACGTATGTGTTATATCCCTTTCTGCACGATGTAATTGCACAGGTCGACCACCCTGCAGGAATACGCCCATTCGTTATCGTACCAGCCCATTATTTTCACCAGCCGGCTGTCGACAACCTTGGTCAATTCCGAGTCAAAGATGCAGGAATAATTCGAACCGACGAAATCCTTGGAAACAAGCGGCTCGGTTAAATACTGCAGAATACCTTTCAGATTGGATTCTGCCGCTTTTTTGAAAGCCGCGTTAATCGTCTCTATGTCCGCGTCTTTTTCAACCACACAGGTCAAATCGGTCATGGAAACATCGGGAGTAGGAACCCGGATGGCCAATCCATCCATTTTTCCCTTGAGTTCCGGAAGTACCGATCCGATCGCCTTTGCCGCGCCGGTTGACGTGGGGATCATGGATATTGCAGCCGCGCGCGCCCTGCGCAGGTCCTTGTGAGGAAGATCAAGTATCTTCTGGTCATTGGTATAAGAATGGATCGTGGTCATCAAACCGCTCTTGATCCCGAAATTATCCAGCAATACTTTTGCCATAGGCGCTAAACAGTTCGTGGTACAGGAAGCGTTGGAAATAATATTGTGTTTTTTGGAGTCATAATTCTTCTCGTTGACTCCCATGACTACGGTGATATCCTCGCCCTTCGCGGGCGCGGTAATAATGATCTTTTTGACGCTTCCGCCCGCCATATGCCCGACGCATTTTTCCTTGGCGGTGAACACCCCCGAGGATTCCACGACCACTTCCACGCCCATATCTTTCCAGGGGATTTCTGCCGGAGATTTAAAACTCAAGATCTTAAGCTCTTTCCCGTTGACGATAAGCGAGTTTTCCTTCGCTTCTACGGTGCCTTTAAATGCCCCAAAAGTCGAGTCATATTTCAAAAGATGAGCCAATGTAGCGGTGCCGACGGGCAAATCATTAACCGCCACAATCTCCAGGTCTTTAAAGTTTTTCTCGACCGCCGCTCTGAAAACCAGCCTTCCAATCCTTCCGAATCCATTAATACCTATTTTTACTGCCATGGTAGAACCTCCTTGTTATTTTTTGATTTGTTCGATATACGGCGGATTATTCTATCTTTACTTCCTTCAGGAATTTAGCGGCTATTTCCGGCGGAGTGGGAACCACGTAAAAACCGGTGCCCCATTCAAAGCCGGCGACACGCGTCAGTTTCGGCATGAATTCCAGATGCCAATGGTAACTGTCGGTATGGCCGTTACTGTCTAAAGGCGCGGTGTGAATGATAAAGTTATACGCCGGAGTGTCAAATACCTTCTTCAACCGCGCGATGATATCCTTCAGCACGACCGCCAAAAACGGGATCTCTTCGTTGTTCAGATGCATAAAACAGCTGTTGTGTTTCTTAGGCATGATCCAGATCTCAAACGGAAACCGGGACGCGTACGGGCAAAAAGCGAGAAAATATTTATTATCGGTGATGATACGTTCTTTTTCGGATATCTCCTGCCTGATCACATCGCAAAAGATACAGCGCTCGCGGTAATCGAAATACTCTTCCGCGCCCAGCAATTCCTCCTTGACGTTCTTGGGGACCATGGGAAGGGCGATCATCTGGGTGTGCGGGTGTTCCATGGAAGCCCCCGCGGAAGGCCCGAAATTCTTGAAGATCATGATGTATTTGAACCGCTGGTCTTTCGCCAGGTCGAGTGAACGCTGGCAGAGCATGCGGAGAATATCCTCGACCTCGGCATTGGTCAGGTCGGACAGATCTTTATTGTGATACGGCGTCTCCACCACAACTTCATGCGCGCCTATCCCGTTGGACAGATCATACATCCCCAAACCTCTCCGGTCCAACTCTCCTTCTATCTGCAAAGCGGGGAATTTATTGGATACGGCGCGAACCTGCCATCCCGGCGTATTGGGAGCGGTATTAGGATCCCGGTACACGGCTATTTCCGGTGGAGTCAGGTTCTCATTACCGTAACAAAACGGGCAAGTCCCCGGGCGCCACACAGGCGGTTCAATCTCGTATTCATGCGGCCTGGTAGGATTATCGGTATCCACGATCACCCACCGGCCGGTTATAGGATCTCTTCTCAATTCAGACATAGGTTCCTTTTTCTTGACGCTCTATCCGGCGTCGACTTCCCTCAAAAACTTCGCCGCGTTCTCCGGAGGCACCGGGCAGATATAAAAACCCGTTCCCCATTCAAATCCCGCGACCCGCGTCAGGCGCGGCGTGATCTCGATATGCCAATGATAATCGTTATCGATACTCTTCCAGTATCCGGTTTTTTCCCTCCGGAAAGGAGCGGTATGCAGGATATAATTATACGGCGGGTCGTTCAGCCCTTTTTTCAGTTTGAGAAGGCATTTTTTCAGCGTGCGCGCGAGGCCCGCCCTCTGCGCCATGTCAAGTTTGACAAAATCGCAGGAATGTTTTTTAGGAAGCACCCACATCTCAAAGGGAAACCGGGAAGCGAACGGCGCGATAACGATAAACCCGTCCATATCCAGGATAAGCCGGTCTTGCTGTTCGATTTCCTGTTTTATCAAATCGCAAAATATACAACGTTCGTGATATTCATAGTATTGGCGCGCACCCACCAGTTCTTCTTTTACCCTTTTCGGGTTAACCGGAGTGGCGATCAACTGCGAACGCGCATGCCGCACCCTGCCGCCCC
Organism: Candidatus Omnitrophota bacterium; assembly: GCA_041653035.1. Taxonomy (GTDB): domain Bacteria; phylum Omnitrophota; class Gorgyraeia; order Gygaellales; family Profunditerraquicolaceae; genus JAQTZX01. The sequence goes on along the minus strand of JBAZGE010000101.1, from coordinate 942 downwards.
CCGCGCTCAAGCCGTAGTTCTTAAAAATCAGAACATACTTAAAACGCTCGTCCTTCTCCAGATCCACGATGCGGTTTATGTAAGAGGTAATAACCTTGGTAAGCTGCTCCTCGCCCAAATCCGCCATATTGGCGATGTGCTGGTTGGTCTCCACGACTATCTCGTGAGCGCCTATGCCGTTGGTAAGGTCATACAGGCCTTTGCCGCGGCGATCAAGATCCCCCTCTATCTTCAAAAAAGGAGTAACACTGGGAACCACGCGCACATCCCATCCCGGCTGGTTCGCCGGCGAAGGCTTCGGGCGCACCGCGAATATCTCCGGAGGCGTTTGGGACTCGCGGCCTTCACAGAACGGGCACGGTTTTTCGGGCATAGTATCTTCGGAATGACTCCCGAATTGATCGGGCCTTTTTGCCCGCTCAGTAGCGATGATCACCCATCTTCCGATAATAGGATCTTTTCTCAGTTCAGCCATTTTTTTCGCGTTATTGCGTTATTACGTTTAGCGTTATTGCGTTTCGCGTTTAAGATTAGTTTCTCTATGTTGAGAATTATACCATAAGTTACCCGGTATGCAACTTTTTTTGTAATTTTTGTTTATCCGAGCCGGTCACCGGATTTTATTTTATGGCCGCTGATGAATTCTTCCGCTTTCATAACTCTCTTACCTTCCGGCTGCAGTTCCCGTATATTCACACTGCCTTTCCCTGCGGCAACCTTTATTCCCTCTTTGAAAATACCGATTATTTCCCCCGGATGCCGGCCCGCGGAAAGGTCATCGCATTCACGCACGGAATGGATTTTTAAAAACTTTCCCTGAAGATGCGTATATGCTCCCGGCCGGTGCTGTACCCCCCGGACAAGATTATAGATATCGCGGGATGTTTTTGACCAGTCAATCAACCCGTTTTCTTTTTTAAGCTTGGGAGCGAAACTTACCGA
>JBAZGE010000100.1:0-4567 GCA_041653035.1 Candidatus Omnitrophota bacterium | reverse complement strand
GTCTTTTTCTGGGGCTGAAAAGGCGTGGTTTTGATGTGGTGGTGGATTTGCGCAACAGTATGTTCGGGGTTTTGATTCCCGCAGGTTTGAAAACTTCGCCGTTTCTGTCTGTCCCGCGGTCGGTCAGGCATATGAAGGACCGGCACCTGTATAAAGTGAGGGCGATGGCAGGGGTGGAGGGGCTTGCGCTGGAAAGACCCAAGCCGGTATCATTTTATATCTCTCCCCGGGATGAGGCGCATATCGATACGTTTTTGAAAGGAGCGGGAATTAAAAAAGAAGAGAGATTTATGCTTGTTTCCCCGGGCGCGCGCAGTCACGTTAAACGTTGGACTGAAAGCGGTTTTGCGGGAGTGATCGAAGCGTGCGTGAATACTTTGGGGATGAAAGTCATCCTGATAGGTGATGCTTCGGAAACGGGAATATGCGGGGCCGTCAGGGATATGGTTCCCGGGAAGGCGAAAAACGCGGTCATCGATGCCTCCGGAAAAACGTCCTTGTCTCAACTGGGCGTTTTATTGAAAAAGGCGCGGTTTTTGATCACCAATGACAGCGCGAACATGCACCTGGCAAGTTATTTGAATATTCCGGTGGCCGCTGTTTTTGGCCCGACCGATGAGGTGAAATACGGCCCTTGGGCGGATGCGGGCGTGGTGGTAAAAAAAGATATCTTCTGCCGCCCTTGTGCAAAGGCCCAGTGCAGGTTCAAGACGCTCGATTGCATGCGTATGATCACGGTTACGGAGGTGATGCGGGCAGCGCAAAGGGTATTTGCCGGGCATTCCGCGCTCGGCGCACCGCGCGAAAAGAATGACCTTAAACGGATCTTGATCACGCGCACGGACAGGATGGGGGATGTTGTCCTGTCCACCCCGGCCATCAAAGTTTTGCGCGATAACTACCCGAATGCCTATATCGCCATGGCCGTGAGCCCCTATACCAAAGATATCGTCGAAGGCAACCCGTATCTTGACGAAGTCATTACCTGCGATAAAAACCGGGAACAAAAATGGTTTATCGGTTTCGCTCAATTCGCGCTCTCCCTGAGAAGAAAAAAATTCGACGCCGCTTTTATCCTGCATCCCACGGCTCGGATGCACCTGACCGCTTTTCTTTCCGGGATACCCCGGCGCATCGGGTATGACCGTAAACTCGGTTTTCTGCTGACCGACCGGATCCCGCATGTGAAACAAGAGGGGCAAAAGCATGAAATGGAGTATACACTGGATGTCCTCAGGCATATTGGCGTTGATCCGGTGGATGCGCGTTTGTATGTGCCCCTCACCGCGGAGTCCGCAGCCTGGGCGGATAAATTTCTGAAGGAGGAGGGTGTCGCTCCGCAGGATGCATTATTGGCGGTACATCCCAGCTCAAGCTGTATTTCCCGCAGATGGCCGCTCGAATGTTTCGCCGAAGCCGCGAACCGGTTGGCCGAAAAATATTCTTTCAGTGTCCTTATCATCGCGGATACTCCGCATATCGAAATAGCCAAGGAACTTGCCGGGAAACTGCGCTGCCGGGTGATTGATGCCTCCGGCAGGACCACGGTGAGCCGGATGGCCGGTTTGCTTAAACGGTGCCGTCTTTTTATCTCCAATGATTCCGGACCGGTACATGTCGCCGCGGCCCTGGGCGTCCCGGTCATTTCGCTTTTCGGGCGGAATCAAAAAGGCCTCAGCCCTCTGCGCTGGGGCCCGGTAGGGGAGAATTGTATTTTCCTGCATAAAGATGCCGGATGCATGGAATGCCTCGCGCATAACTGCGTCAAAGATTTTGCCTGTTTGAAAGCTATAACCGTAGATGAAGTCGTCCAGGCGGCGGAAAAGATCCTGGCCCGCCGGTGATAGAAGGTTGAAAAAAAAAGGGGACGGTTCTATTTTTCGAGATCTCGAAAACCGATACCCGAAAAATAGAACCGTCCCCTTTTTTTTATATGATATAATTGTTGCAATTTGAGTAAGTACTATAACTATAGTACATATAGTGATCATGCGTAGAAAGGCTATTGCCGCGAGAGAAATAGTAGTACAAAAATATGATGTTTGTATCATACGTTGAACTATACACCATACGCAAGAAGATCCTGGGGGTTTAAGAGTTCGCAACTCTTTGTTCTGCGGAAACCCGTGGCAGGGAATAGCGGGGAGAGAAGGTGAAGCATTTTAGGTGAAGCATTTTTTTCTTGACTTAATCAGCCTTTGTGGTAAAATTTCTTCCGTTGCGGTATTTTTAGCGGTATTTTTACAGGAATAAATGTGACAAAGACGTCCCATTAAGAAGGGATGTCTTTTTTTTTGGAAAACCATGCCTCATATATAGGCAAAAAATGCATAGGAGGTAAGCATGTCGAAGAAGATCGAAGAGTTCATGGTAAAGGTAATTGCGCGGAACCCGGGTGAGCCTGAATTTCATCAGGCGGTCAGGGAAGTGGCGGAAACATTGATGGATTACATCGATGAAAATCCCCGATACCGGGATGCCAAAGTGCTCGATAGGATGGTGGAACCGGAACGGGTGGTGATATTCCGCGTCCCGTGGATTGATGATAAAGGCGCGATCCAGGTGAACCGGGGGTTCCGTATTCAGATGAACAGTGCCATCGGCCCGTATAAAGGAGGGCTCCGCTTTCATCCCAGCGTTAACCTGGGGATCCTGAAATTCCTCGCTTTTGAACAAACATTCAAGAACAGCCTGACCACGCTTCCCATGGGAGGCGCAAAAGGCGGCTCTGATTTTGACCCCAAAGGCAAATCCGACAACGAAGTAATGAGGTTCTGCCAGAGTTTTATGATCGAATTATCCAGGTACATCGGCCCGGATACGGATGTCCCCGCGGGCGACATCGGCGTGGGCGGCCGGGAGATTGGTTTCCTGTTCGGCCAGTACAAACGTCTGCGCAATGAATTTACCGGAGTGCTGACCGGTAAGGGGCTGAGCTGGGGCGGGAGCTTGATCCGTCCGGAAGCAACCGGTTACGGCTGCGTGTATTTCATGCAGGAAATGTTGAAGACCAGGGGTGAATCCCTGAAAGGCAAAGTATGCGCTGTTTCCGGTTCCGGAAATGTCGCGCAATACACGGTCGAAAAGCTCCTGGATCTGGGCGCGAAGGTGGTGACCTTGTCGGATTCCAACGGCTTCATTTATGATGAAGGCGGCATCGACAAAAAGGAATTGAAATGCGTGCTTGATCTTAAGAATGTGCGCCGCGGACGCATTAAGGAATGCGCCGATGAATTCAAGTGCAAATATTTCGACAACAAAAAACCCTGGGGAATAAAATGCGATATCGCTTTTCCGAGCGCGACTCAGAATGAGATCGGCGAAGAGGATGCCAAGATGCTGGTTAAGAACGGATGTATTGCTGTCGCGGAGGGCGCGAATATGCCCACCACTCCGGAGGGCGTTCAGGTCTTTCAGAAGGCCAAGATATTGTACGCTCCCGGTAAAGCCTCGAATGCCGGCGGCGTAGCGACTTCGGGCCTGGAGATGTCCCAGAATAGCATGCGGCTTTCCTGGCCGCGGGAAGAAGTGGAAAGCAAACTGCATCAGATTATGATCGCTATCCATGAACAGTGCGTCAAATACGGCAAGGAAGGCAGCTCCATAAACTATGTCAAAGGCGCGAATATCGCCGGTTTCGTTAAGGTTGCCGACGCCATGATCTCCCAGGGATTGGTGTAATTACCGTTACGGGAAGTAAAAAGAGGGGCAGTCTCTTGGGGACCGCCCCTCTTTTTTTTGTGCACAAGAGCAGAAAGGACGACTGTTCTTCATAACCGGTTGATTACCTGGGTTTAAAAAAAGAGTTGATTTTAGCTTATAATGGCAGGATAATGAATTTATATAATGTTGGTGGTTAATGCGATAAAGGAGAAACCGGATGAAAAAAGAAATGAAAGTATTGCTGGGAATAGTTGTTGCAGGTTCAATTATAGGTTTCTTTTTGGTAAAGGGCAGACTAAAAGGATTGGAGGCTTTTAAGTCGTATGATTCGGGCGGCAAACTGCAAGAAGTAAGCACTACCAAGAACGGCAGGCTGAACGGGCCGTTTCAATCGTATTATCCTGATGGCCGTCTAAAAATGAAATGCACATATAGAGACGGAAAAAAAGAGGGGATAGCCAGGTTTTATCTTGAAAACGGTAAATTGCAGGCCGAAGTAATGTATAAGGAAGATTTATCGGAAGGAATATCTAAATTTTATTTTGAGAACGGTAAACTGCAGGCTGAAATGAACTATAAAGCCGGTAAGCTGGATGGGGTATCTAAAACATACCGTTCTTCCGGGGAAATTATATATATCGATAAGTATAAAAACGGCGAACTTGAATCCCGGGAGCTTTCTAAAAATGAAAAACCGGAAGTTAAATAAAAGCATCCTGACCGGCCGGGTAGAAGAATAGCCCCGCCGTTTTACTTTTTATGCCCCTTTTTTGCTTTTTTATGCCCCCCGTTTTACTCTAAAAAACCGCGCATTTTTTTATTGACAAAATACCGAAAAAGTAATAAATATATATTTATATTTTTTTTATGGTATAGGAAAGTATAAAACACTTTCCTAACCACT
>JBAZGE010000099.1:0-4867 GCA_041653035.1 Candidatus Omnitrophota bacterium | reverse complement strand
CGCGGATGGCCGGGGTGGAACGCCGCAATGCGTCATTGACAGAGGGTTAAGCAGGTGTGAATCCTGCGGCAGGCTTGTTCCCGCGCAGGCTGTTTTCGAGAACGGGTTCACCTATATTCTGCAGGATTGTCCGTTTGAAAAAAAAAGCTTCAAAAAACTTAAATACAAAGGAAAATGGAATATTATTCGCTGGCAAAAGACGCCGTCTTATTGGCCGTGGAGGGCTGTCGATAAAGAAAAAGGATTGGATTGGAGCAGGCCCGATCCGAGACGCCCGATACTCGCGCTTATGATGCGCACGGAATGTTCCGCGCGCTGCCGTATCTGCGAACTTGTTACCAGCAGGGTGAACAAGGAGAAGCCGGCGGGATTGGACGTCGCGGCCGCTAAACGAACAATCGCCGCCCATCGCGGGAAAATGGTCTCTTTCTGCATGGCCGAGCCTACTGAAAACGCGTCGCTTGCCGAGCTTATACGTTTTGCCTCGGAACGAAAATTGATAACGGTCATATCCACGAACGGATTGAAATTATCCGACGGCAACTATCTGAAGAGCCTCAAGGACGCGGGTTTGAGATACATCTATATGTCATTCGACGGTTTCGATGAGGATGTCTATGAGAAAATAAGGGGTGGTAAGCATCAGTATTACCTGAAGCTTCAGGCGTTTGAGAACATAAAGAATGAAAAGATGAAAGCCGGCATAAAAGCCGTGTTGGTCAAGGGCGTCAACGATAATCAGGTTGATGCTTTGTTGCAATACGCGCTCAGGAATAATTTTGTGACCGAGGTTTCTCTTCAGTCTTTGAGCCTTGGAGGGGAGGAGGAAAGCTGCGGGTTCACCAAGGAGCATTTATTGTCCGTTGAGGATATAAAATCCCTGATCAACACGGTTTTACATTTGCCCGAAGACCAATTTGACTGTTGGAATAAGATCAAGATCGGCCTGGCGGCGGCAATGGCGAAGTTCCCGTTTATCCGTATATCTCCGTTTGAATTCGACGCGATGTATCTGGTAAGAAAGAAAGACAAGCTTGTTCCTGTCCTGGACGGTAAACGCCTGGAACGTATAGCTTCGTTGCTGGGGGACGGTAAAATAACAGGTTTGTTCAAAGCCGTATTTTGCCTCCCTGCGTCGTTTTTCCGGTTTGTTCTTAAAGAAATTCTGTTCAAACGGCGTTTACTGGAAACGACCGATGACCTGGTACTGGTCAGGATCAGGACAATTGTTTCAAAGCCGTATTTTTTCAGTTATTCGGGTATGCTGGTACATAAGAATATGCTGACTCCATGATGGTTGAGGCAATTGAGGCGCGCATAGAGCGGGGGTTGAAGTGAATATACACCGTGTTACCTATAATCCGGATAAAAAATCTTGTACGCTTTATTTCATCGGCTGTAATTTCAACTGTGTCTGGTGTTACTGGAAAGAGATTTACCGTTTAGAAGGCCGCCGGAATATCCGTTTTCTGAATACGGAAGAGGTTTTGGCGCTTTTAGGGCGCGTTATGCCGGAGCGGGTGAATATTCTCAGCGGCGACCCGGATGAAAACGAAGAATTCATGCGTTTGCCGATGAAGTTAAAAAAATCGGTAGGCTGCCACGTCGGTTTGTCGACAAACGGGTATTTACTTCCCGATCTTGATGGTGTCGATCATGTGAATATATCCCTGAAGGCGTTTGATGATTCTTTGCATGTCAGATATACCGGAAGATCGAATAAGCCCTGTTTCTCGAATTTGCGCCATATCCATAACAAAGGTATCGGGCTTTCGGCCTCTTCGGTTTACATTCCCGGTCTCATTGAAGGGGATGAGATCGAGAGAATAGCCGGATTTATAGCGGGTATCGACGATAACATTCCCTATCGTGTTATCGGATACATGAAAGTGTCCGGTCTGCCTTTCCGCGAACCGGATCCGGGCGAAGTTGAACGTGTTTCTTTACGGGCGGGACGGTATTTGAAGAATATTGTTTTCTCGCGTTCGTCCGGCGAAGACTACACGGGAATTATCGATTTATTTACCAATTATCTCAGAAAGTGATGTAATGATAAAGGTCCGGCGTCTTACGTATACGTATCCCTATACCGAATCCCCGGTTTTGAAAAACATCGATCTTGATATCAATGATGGTGAATTTGTTTTGATAGAAGGGCGTTCCGGAGCGGGGAAGTCTACTCTTTTATACTGTTTGAACGGCATCATCCCGCATCTTTACGGCGGGAATCTTACGGGGGAGATCGACGTGAACGGCTTGAATCCCGCCGCCCTCGCGGGGAGCCGGGTTGCGTCCACAGCGGGGATCGTATTCCAGAATCCCGACCTGCAGATATTTATGCCTACGGTACGGGAAGATGTTGCTTTCGGCTGTAAGAATTCCGGTTTGCCGGAAAGTACCGTATCTGTCCGTGTGCATGAGGCGCTTACCCGTACGGGGCTTGTTCATCTTGCGGATAAGGCGGCCGATGAACTGTCGAACGGGCAGAAACAGCGGCTGGCTATTGCCGGAGTGTACGCGCTTGCCCCGGATGTTTTTTTATTCGATGAATCCACCACCGACTTGGATGAAAAAGGGAAAAAGGAGTTTTTGATTATACTGGAACGATTGAAATCCGAAGGGGCAACCGTGATCATTTCCGAACATGAGCCCGGATATCTGGAGCATTTGATCGATAAAAAAATATCCCTGAAAGACGGTGTTATTTTTTCGGGAGAACAGGAAAGCCTCCCGGCAGAGATGCCGCGGCATCCGCCGGTGATTTCCTCCGGAACGGCGGTTAGAATAAAAAACGCCAGTTTCGGTTATAGCCGCCGGCAGAAAATTTTTACGGGGCTAAATCTCGATTTTCGCAAGGGAGAATTTACGGCAGTTGTCGGCGATAACGGAAGCGGGAAAACGACGCTTTTCAAGCTGATACTCGGGATTCTTCGTCCCGGGAAAGGCGAGATTGAACTGGAGGGGGCGGTTCGGTACACCCTTGACGATATCTGCGGAAAGGCGGGGTTCCTTTTTCAGAATCCTGACGAGCAGTTGTTCGCGGCTACGGTGGAGGATGAGATTGCGTTCGGCCCCCGCCAGCTTGGGATGCAATGCGATACCGAAGCGTATCTCGAGGCATACGGTATGAGACAATACCGGGGTGTGCATCCCTATCAGCTTTCCTGCGGGGAAAGGCAAAGGGTCGCTTTTATTTCGATACTGGCCATGTGCCCGGAAATCATTATCCTTGATGAACCGACCACCGGCCTTGACCGGGCAAGCTGGGTCAGGCTTATGGATACCGCAGCGGCATTGAATTCACAGGGCAAAACGGTGATTTTTTCGTCGCATAATATGAATATTGTTGAAATGTACGCCCGGAGGGTGATCCGGCTTGAAACGGGAAGAGTGGTTTCAGATGAAATACGAGCATAAAAATACCGTTATTCACCGTTTATCGCCGGAGATCAAGATCGCGTACAGCATAGCGGTTTCGATACTGATTGTTATCCTCAATTCTCCGCGGGAGTTATTTTTGCTGACAGCGGCGGTACTGCTGGTTTTATTTCTTGCCGGGCCGGGTCTTCAGCGGATACGGTTTTTATTTTTTGCCGTTACCGCAGTAGTATTGGCTGTGTTTGCGAGCCAGGCTGTTTTTTATTCTTTTGAGCCGAGGACGGCGGTTTTTACCCTCGTTCCCGATGATTTCCCGGTGGTGGGCCGTTTTACCGGAGGGATATATATATATAGGGAGGGAATGATATATGGGCTGGTGCAGTCTTTACGGCTTATTGCGGCTTTGACAATGGCGGTAACGGTGGTGATCAGTACCCATCCGGCGCATATGGTGGAGGCGCTTGTCCGCCTGCGGTTCCCCCGCAGTTTCAGTTTTGTGATAACGATGAGTATACGATTTTTGCCGCTTATGTTCGAACAATCAAAAAGGATCGTGCTGGCGCTCAGAATGCGCGGCGTAAAAATAAGAAGTATCGGCGGCGCCCTTCGGATGATACGGTTTATTTTTATCCCGCTGGTGGTTAACTCTCTGCGGCAGGCGAAGATCGCGGCATTCGCGGCCGAGACAAGAGGGGCCGGTCTGGATAAGAATTCTCCGGACGGGAGGCGGAAGAGCGGTTTCTGTAACTTCAATACTTTCGAACTGATCACCATATCGTTTTTTATTATTCTGATGTATGTTTCAATAGTGCCTTTTAAAATGGGGCTGGGGAGGATCCCGTTTTTGTATACTTTTTTCTTTTCCGTCCCTATTACGTGCGTATTATTTATAGGCATAGGGCTTATTCCCAAGCCCGGTATTGTTTTTTTCATGGTATGCGGGCATCGGCTGTTTATGCAGATAATGCTTACGGGTATAAACCCGCTTTGGTGGCCGTATGCTCTGATTGAATCTTCGAGCCTGGAATTGTTTTTTTTGATAAGGGGAAGATTTCTTGATTCGTACGGCGCTGCTTTCAGCGCCGGTGCCTTACGGGGGAGTGTCGTGTATCTTTATTTTTATCTTGTTTCCGCTCCGTATATATGGCATCAATTTTACGCTCCCTGGTACATAGGGATACAGACTTTTTTGGGAGCGGCAGGTTCTGCCGTGGGAGGCATGGCGGGGTACCGGTTCGCCCTTTTGATCAGAAAAACGTATGCCCGGTCGGGGCTGTAACGTCCCGGGCGGAAAAATTACGGGAAGGTGATTTTTATGCGTGTCCGAAAGAATCTCAACTTGTTTTTTTTCTGTGTTGTTCCGATGTTGTTTATCGCTGCTGCCGTAAAATTGGCGGTTATTTCGGATACACGGAGAACGATCACCCGTGCGCAGCACGATTTATTTACTGTTTATTTAAAATATCTGAAAGAGGAAAATGAAGTATTT
>JBAZGE010000098.1:0-4935 GCA_041653035.1 Candidatus Omnitrophota bacterium | reverse complement strand
CCCGGACCTTTCTTAAAAACCGTAAAACTCGGAAAAAAGGGGACGAAAAAAAAGGGGACGGTTCTATTTTTTAAAACTCTCGGTCGAGAACAAAAAAATAGAACCGTCCCCTTTTTTTTCGTCCCCTTTTTTTTGTTGTGCTGTTAATGAAGAAGGGATATAATCATTGCATGTTTTTTTTACGCACAGCGGTTCAATTTTTCGTTTTTTTATCCACGGTTATCTTTTTGACGGGATGCGCGCATGTTTCCGGTTATAGCAGGGATATTGCTTCGGAAAAAAGGGCGGATGTTCCGATACTGTTATATCACCATATAGCTGATCTGCCGGCCGGCGCCGGCCGGGCGCAGAGGCGCTGGACGATTTCGCCGGAAAAATTCGATGCCCAGATGGGATGGGTTGCGCAACACGGGTTCCATCCGGTAACCATGGCGCAATTAAACGCGTATTTAAAACACGGCCTGCCATTGCCTTACAAACCGATAGTGATCTCCTTTGACGACGGTTGGAAGGATCAATATCGAAATGCTGTTCCTATCTTAAAAAAATACAATTTTTCAGCGACTTTTTTTATTATTACCGATTCCGTCGGTCATTCGGACTACATGAATTGGGAGCAGGTGCGGGAAATGTCGGATTCCGGCATGGATATTGAGCCGCACTCGCATACGCATTCGAGGCTTTCGGTATTGCCTCCTGAACAGGCTTGGAGGGAGATTTCCGGCTCCAAGAGGCTGTTGGAAGATAATTTACACAAGCCGGTTTCTGTTTTTGCTTATCCGTACGGCAGTTACGGGGAGGATGTGATCTCCATGGTTAAGGACGCGGGATTTGATTCGGCAGTAACGGTGAACGGTTTAAACGGCGGGTATCTTTTTCGGGCTGATCGGTCGTATGTCCTGTCCCGTTACGCCGTTGAAGGTGAAGATAATCTGGATGATGCCGCTCTGTTAAAATCCGGGAAAGAACCGGTTTGTTCGGCTCTTTTTGTTTCTCTGGTGCAGGATCCGTCTATATTTTCGAACAGGGAGGGGATTGACGCTTTGATTGAATTTGCCGGCACGGCCGGTATCGGAACGCTTTTTATACAGGTTTACCGGCAGAACAAGGCCTGGTTTCCTTCGGAAGTTGCCGATTCCTCGGAGTATGAAAAATGCCGTGAGGATCTGTCCGAAGATCCTTTCGCGCGGATTATCCGGCTGGCTCATGGCAAGGGAATTCAGGTCCACGCCTGGCTTAATCTATTGAGCCTGGCTAAAAATCAGGACTCGCGATTCCTTAAAAAATACGGAACGGATATTTTAACCAGGAACGTAAAGGAAAAGAATAAACTCAGTGATTATTTGATTGACGAGCAGTATTTTCTTGAGCCCGGCGACCCGCGGGTACGGGAAGATTTGTCCATATTGGTCGGTGAACTCGTGCGCGCCTATCCTGAATTGGACGGCATTCAGTTTGATTATATCCGCTACCCGGATAAGGAGCCGCACTATGGATACACGCGGAACAATCTCGAACGTTTTAAGAAAGCGACCGGTTTACCGGTGATTGACGAAGAAAGCCCGGTCTGGAAAGAATGGAGGCGCGCTCAGGTAACCGAATTATTGGTTCTTTTGGTCAAAACGGCGCGTGCCCTGCGTCCCGGCATTCAGGTTTCGGCGACCGGATGCATGCCGTATGCCCGCGCATACCATGAAGCGTATCAGGATTGGCCGTCATGGGTAAGCCTCGGGATAGTCGATTTTGTCACTCTTATGAATTATTCTTCCGATCCCAAGCAATTTAAACGGTGGCTGGTTGTTGTTAAAGAAAAAGTTCCCGGTTTTTCGAAGATAAAAACAGGTGTCGGCGCCTACAAATTTGTGCGCGCGCAGAAAATATTCGACCGGGAATTACGCTGTGTGGAAAAGCTCGGGATGACCGGCGCTCTTTTTCATTACGGCAGTCTGCTGGAAAATCCCGATTTGAAGTCGATTGTTCTCAGGAAAAATAAGCGTGATATTTCCCGGAGCGGGGAATAACCAAAAAGATCCCAACAGTTCAATCTTGCCCTAAATCCGTTAATCACCTTACTGCTGTTCGGTAAAAAAAGGCGTCCGTCATCCTGACGAGCAAAGCGGGGAAGGGTCTGGTTTTATTCGGCAGTGTTTATTTGTTCTCCATATATTTATCCGAGAAAACAATTGGTTTCCAACGGGTAGTTTGGTACAATAGCAGATGTTAAAGGATAGGTTAATCCCCTTGAGCCGGGTGGAAGTGGTTTAAGGATTTTTAAAACGCAGAGAAAGGGGAACACATGGATGAGCAGCAGCCTCAACGTAATGATTTTTTGCCTCCCGCGCCGGATGATCAGGATGTGGCGGTTTTGGTGAAAAAGATGCAGCAACAGTTGGTCCTTCTGGAGAAAAAGATCGATATCCTGATCAATCAGTCTGAAGCAAGGCCCCGTAGCGAGAAGCATTTTTCAAAGCCTTTTCGCCCGTTCAATCCTCATCGCCGGTTTGAAAGAGGGAATGATCAGCCTTCCGGGAAAAAAAGTTTTTTCCCGGGGCGCCATTTTGAAAAACGCTATCCGGAAGAGAACCGCGAATTCGGCCGCCCGAAGAAGGTTTACGATAATTCTCAGGAACGTGATTCGGGGAGGCAGGGGCATTATTTTAAGAAGGGCCACGGCGGAAAAAAGAAAGGGTTTGTCCCAAGGGAGAAGCCGTTTTATTTGAAACGAAAAGACCGGGGGTAAGCAGCCGGATACACAGTACTGTTTAATTTTTAACAAGTACCGTACAGGAGGTGGTACCATGGCGTTTCAGGATGGGTATGACAGACGGCCGCGAGAGATGCATAAAGCGGTTTGTTCGGAATGTAAAAAAGAATGCGAAGTCCCTTTTAAACCCAGCGGAGATCGTCCGATCTACTGCAAAGACTGTTATTCAAAACGAAAAGACAGCGGCCGTTAAAAGGGCCCCGCCGTAATATCATTTTTCCGGATATACGGGAGGGAGTATTTAAAGGCTATGATCGCAAGACCGGTCATAGCCTTTTTTCTTGGAAAACAGCCGGTTCGCCGGTCAGAATTGTGTTGATTAGGGGCATATTTTGCGTATAATTAGGGAGTGATCGGATCATCGTCTGTGAGTTGGTACGTTTATATAGTGCAGTGTAACGACGGCACGCTGTATACCGGCATGACCAATGATCTTGTCCGTCGGGTTAATGCCCATAACAGCGGCAAAGGCTGCCGGTTTACCAGGTGCAGGACGCCGGTCAGGCTTCGCTACAGTGAAAAGCTCTCTTCTAAATCCGACGCCTTAAAACGGGAAAGTGCCGTCAAGAAGTTGACCAGAGGACAAAAACTGCGGTTAGTCCGGCAATCACGAGCGAAAGAGGGAGTGATGAAAAATAGCCCGAAGGAATACGAAACCGGCGATAAGGCCGTGGATGCGCTGATAGATCAGCTTGCCGGGCGGGCTGCTTCCGCTGAAACCGGATATTTATTGCGCGAGATACTCACCACGGTGACTAAATTAGGGATGGAATCCGGCGACAAGGGGGATCTTAAGCTGGTGAACAGCGCGTTGAAAGAATTACGGTATTCTTTTAAGGTTTTTTCCCCGTACCGGGATGTCAAAAAAGCGATAATCTTCGGGTCGGCGAGATCGAAAACCACTTCAGCCGAATATAAGATGGCGGAAGAATTTTCCCGGAAGATCACCGGCAAAGGATACATGGTGGTGACCGGCGGCGGCCCCGGAGTCATGGAAGCCGGCAATAAAGGCGCCCAAAAAGGAAGAGAGTTCGCGCTGAACATCCGGCTTCCTTTTGAGCAGAAGCCTAATCCGTATGTGAACGAGAAAGAGAGGCTCATTAATTTCAAATATTTTTTTACCAGAAAATTGATTTTTATCAAAGAGACCGACGCCACCACCCTGTTTCCCGGAGGATTCGGCACCAATGACGAGGGGTTTGAAGCGCTCACCTTGATCCAGACCGGAAAATCCAGGCCGCGGCCTATAGTTCTTATGGAGCCGGAAGGTTCTTCTTATTGGGCCGACTGGGATCGTTTTGTGAGGAAACAATTAGTCGGGAATGGATATATCAAGAAAGAAGATATGAATCTTTTCCGCATCGTGAGCAATGTCGATGACGCGGTTAAATATATAGAAGGTTTTTACCGGATGTATCATTCTATACGTTATGTTTCGGGCTCTACCGTGATAAGGCTGAATAAGGAGCTTCCCGGGAAAACGCTTGATTGTATAAATCGGAAATTCAAAGACATTTTGACATCCGGTGAAATAAGGCCTTCGCCTCCTCTGGATGAAGAGATCCGAAAAGGGGAATATCCCGCCCTGCCGCGGCTTGTAATGAATTTCAATCTGCGTGATTACGGCAGGCTTTGCGAGATGATCTGCGTTATTAACGGTTTATCTTAGATTAAAACATCCTCTGCGTTCACCCAAAGCAATATGAATCATTCCTCTCTGGTTTATATCTGGACCGTTTCTATCTAAATTATTGCTCGGTATATGGTTACATTAGAAGTGTCCCCTCGGAGACAGTTCCGATGTAAGTTGTTGCTGTACTGGTGAATAGATGAAACGGTCCCAGATTCCCGGATTTTGGATTTTTTTGTTTGAAAAGGAGAGAGGGTGTGGTATAATTTATAGTAATTTACTATAAATGATATAGATTCTAATTTTGGAGGGCAAGATGATTAAGTTATCGACTAAGGGGCGTTACGGGGTTCGTATCATGCTGGATCTTGCTCTTCATTTTGGCCAGGGGGCCGTTTTTTTGAAAGATATTGCGCAAAGGCAGGATATTTCAGAAAAATATCTTTGGCAGTTGATATATTCTTTGAAGAATGCCGGGTTGATAAGTTCTACTCGCGGTGCGCACGGCGGGTATGTTTTGACAAAGCCGCCGGAAAAAATA
>JBAZGE010000097.1:0-5015 GCA_041653035.1 Candidatus Omnitrophota bacterium | reverse complement strand
CCTGCGCTCCGATACGCACTGCCTGGGCGATCTCCTTCATCTTGTCCGTGCCTTCATCACACTTCATAATGCTAAAATAAAGGTATGCCGCGAAACTCAGCGCCAGAATGGACCCCAGCGGTGCAAGGATCAACAGATCAAAACCGAACATTGTATCCCTCCTTTATAATTCCGCCGCAGCGGAAACCCGCCTGCCGGCAGGAATTTGTTTTAAAATTTCAACTCAATTTCTGTTGAATGAAATGTTATAATATTACCACTTTTCAATAATAAATCAACACTTTTTATCCGCCCCAATCATCCCGTCTCCCCCCGGTAATCCGCATTTTTTATGCCTCTCAACGATATTCCCGGACCATTCCCACATCCATAGGAACCCTACCCAGTGATTTTAATAATGTCACGGTTTCCTGCACCTGCACGGTCACGCTTTCTTCTCCATGCGCCCGGCCGGGGTATATAGAACAAAAACCTCTGTAGGGTACGGAAGTTACGTTTATCATAACAAAGTTCGCCCCCGCGAGCAATCCCTTCTGCCTTGGGTTAATCATACCCGTATTTTTTTATGAACCAGCTTTTTACAACCTGGACCATTACCAGATACGCGCTGACGATCATTACCAAAGCGGCGAAATAAGCGGGCGGAGGCCGGACGAAACCAAAAGGTTTTGCCAGCGGCGAGTATACGATCGCGATACCCGCGCTGACGATAAAAATAGAGGTAAACACAAGGAACTTACTGGGCCTACTCTCAATAAAAGGGATCTTTCCGGTGCGAATGACATATATCACCAGGGTCTGGGTGCATAAAGACTCCAGGAACCAGCCGGTATGGAACAAAGCGGCATCGGCATGAAAAATAAAGAGCATGACCCCATAGGTGGCGAAATCGAATATCGAGCTGACGGGGCCGATAATGAACATGAATTTCTTGATCTTCTGCACATCCCAGGGCCGCGGTTTTACCAGGTACTCTTTATCCACATCATCGGTAGGAATGGCAACCTGCGACAGGTCGTATAGGAAATTATTCAGCAGGATCTGGATGGGCAACATGGGCAGGAAGGGCAGGAATATGCTCCCTCCGGTCATGCTGAACATATTCCCGAAATTGGAACTGGAACCCATCTTGATGTATTTTATAATGTTCCCAAAGGTTTTTCTCCCCTCTTTCACCCCGTCCTCAAGGACCATCAGGCTCTTTTTCAAAAGAATGATATCCGCGGATTCTTTGGCGATATCCACCGCGTTATTAACCGATATCCCTACATCCGAGGCTTTCAGGGCAGGGGCGTCGTTTATACCATCTCCCAGGTATCCCACGATATGGTTACTCTCATGCAAGAGATGAATAATACGTTCCTTCTGCAAAGGAGCCAGGCGCGCAAACACCGTGGTTTTTCCAACCAGCGCTTTCAATTCCGCGTCACTGAGTTTCTCCGCCTGCTCTCCGGTAACCAACCCTTTGATATCCAAGCCCACGTCGCCACAGATTTTTTTGGTGACCAGCTCATTATCCCCGGTCAATACTTTGAATTCTATACCCAGTTTTCGTAAAGCCATGATCGCCCGGCGCGCGCTGGGTTTTGGGGGATCGAGAAAAGCCACATATCCTTTCAAAACAAGGTCATTTTCGTCATCTTTGGAGTACACATCCTTCGGATTTTCGATATTCTTATACGCGATAGCCAATACCCGGAAACCATCGGCGCCTAAACGGTCGTATTCCTCCTTTAAATCCGAAATTATCAACGGCTCTTTCTCCAATATTTCGCCTTCGAGTTCGTACCGGGTACAGCGTTTCAGAATCTCCTCGGGAGCGCCTTTGGTGATAAGCGTATGCTTCCCCTCCATTTCCACGACTACGGACATTATCTTACGGGAAAAATCAAAAGGGATCTCATCAACCTTCCTATATTGTTTGACCAGCAGTTTGCTGTGCCTCAATATGGCGCGGTCAAGGAGATTTTTGAGGCCGGTCTGGTAATAACTGTTGATGTAGGCGAATCTCAGGACATCGTCACTCTCCTGCCGGACCACATCGCAGTGTTTCTCAAGGACGATCTTATCCATGGTAAGCGTGCCGGTCTTGTCCGTGCATAAAACATCCATCGCACCGAAATTCTGGATGGAATTCAGACGCTTGACGATAACATCTTTTTTGGCCATGGCGATAGCGCCCTTGGAAAGGTTTATGGCCACCAGCATAGGAAGCATTTCCGGGGTCAATCCCACGGCAACCCCCAGAGAAAAAAGCAGTGCCTGCACGGGGTTGCCTCTCAGGAAAGCGTTAATAACGAAAATAAAGCCGACCATGACCAGCATGAGGCGTATCATGAGCATGGTGAATTTATTGATGCCCTTATCAAAGCTGGTTTCGATCCTCATAGTTGTCAACCGGCGCGACAACTCGCCGAATTGAGTGCTGATACCGGTTTTTACCGCTACGCCCAAAGCGGTGCCGCTGACCACGCTTGAGCCCATAAAGGCGATGTTCGTAAAATCCGCCAGCGCGGCCGTTTTCTGCGCGGGAACGACCGAAGTTTTTTCGATAGGGTACGATTCACCGGTGAGGGAAGCCTGGTTGATAAAAAGGTCCTTGGAAGAGATAATGCGCAGATCGGCTGGTATCATGTCCCCGGCATACAGATCGATAATGTCTCCCGGGACGATCTCCTTTATTTTTATTTCTCTTGATTTCCCGTTCCGGAATACGGTGGCGGTGGCACGCACCATTTCGCTGAGCTTTTCCGCTTCCTTGCCGGCGCGGTATTCCTGTATAAAAGAAAGAAAAACGCTCATAATCGCCATAAGCGCCACCAGTACGGCGCTTATCTTCTCCCCGAAAAACAGGGAAAATGAACCGATGATCAGGAGAACGATAACGAGGGGATTGGCGAATTTAGCGAGGATTTGAACGAAAACCGTCCTCTTTTTTTTGCGCGCGGGCTCGTTATAGCCGTATTCCTCCCGGCGGAGTTCCGCTTCCAGGTCGTTCAGCCCTTTTTCACGCGTATTCAACTTCGTGAAAAGAATATCCACGGGACAAGACACATGATCAAAATCCCATGCCTGAGATTTCTGCGCTCCCGGATTCTGATTGTTACTTTTTAACCCCGCGGTGTTCATTTTTGCGATGAATGCCATAATTCTCTCTTTTTAGTATGTTGTGAAATACGGGTAATTATAGCACGAAATTTATCCGAGAAAACCAAATTTATGGGTTGAAAGATATTTTTTTTGCGGTAAGATACTATGGTGAAAAGTCAAAATAGAAAATTCGAGGTATTCGCGCTTTTCCTTCCGGAGATAAAGGAATTCATCATCCAGAAAGACTTCGCTACCCTGAAGGATTTCCTGCGCAAGATCAATTCCATAGACATGGCCGAAGGCTGGCGCAGGATGGACAATCAGGAAAAGATCCTGATCTTTAAACTTCTGAGCCCGCGCAAGGCAGTTGAGGTCTTTGAAGACCTGCACTTCGAGGAACAGTCATTCCTCATGCGCAACCTTAACTGCGAGGACGTTTCCCAGGTGCTCAACGAAATGGCCCCCGACGAACGGACAAAGCTTTTCAAAGACCTTTCCCCGGCGGTAATGAAAAAATTCCTCAGCATCATGAAAAGCGAAGAGGCCAAGAACGTACAGGAGCTGCTCACCTTCCCCGAAGATACCGCCGGCAGTATCATGACCACCGATATCGTGGAGACCAGAAAAAACATGACCGCGCGCAAAGCCCTGCTCACCCTGCAGGAGAACCTGACCATGTCCCACGCCAAGGACATCCACTCCGCCTATGTCACGGACGATAACCATATTCTGATCGGCAAAGTCAGTGTGCAGACGCTCCTCAAGGCGCCCCAGGACATGCTCGTCAAAGACATCATGTCAAGCGGAGACGAAGCAAAAATAGAAGCCGATCTTGATAAAACGGAAGTCGCCAAGCGTTTCTCCAAATATGACCTGCTGGACGCCCCGGTGATCGATAGAACAGGACGCCTGATAGGAATGATCACCATTGACGACGTTGTTGACCTCATAGAACGACAGGCCACCAGCGATCTATACGAAATCGGTAAAATGGATCCCGCTGAGGGCACGATCATCAGTTACCAGAAAACCAGCGTGAAGGAACTCTTCCAAAGAAGAGCGGGATGGCTTATATTACTGCTTATTTTTGATTTTTTGACCGGCACAGTCCTGAAGACCTTCGAACACACCCTCAGCGCGGTGGTTGCGCTTACGTTCTTTATTCCCATGCTCCTGGATACCGGGGGTAATGCCGGGGCCCAGACGTCAATCACCATCATCCGCGGAATGGCCACCGGAGATGTTACGTTCAAAAATATGTGGAAAGTTGTCCGGCTGGAAGTGATTACCGCGTTTTTAATGGCGCTGGTCGTGGGAACGGTGGCGCTGGGAAGGGCATTTCTGCTTCAAAAGGAATTCATGGTCTCTGCGGTAGTGGGACTGACCATGTTCCTCATAGTCATTGTGTCCATCTTGACCGGGATCGCTTTGCCGCTGGCCTCCAAGAAATTCGGCCTCGATCCTGCCTGCCTGGCCGGGCCTATAACCACCAGCGTGGTTGATGTGGCCGGGCTCATCATCTATTTCAAGATCGCTCAGCTTTTTATCCCCGCTTTGCGTTTCTGAAAACCCCAATACAGGAAGGAACACGCGGCAATACCCAGAAGAATGCTGATACCCTGCGATACGGTGATCCCGCCGAAAAACAGGAACTCGGACTCATAATATCTGAATCCCTCGATAATGAACCTGGCAAACGAGTATAAAAGAATAAATAACCAAAAGAGAAAACCGTCAAATATTTTGCGGCGCCCGGCCTTGAGCAGAATAAAAAATATCACCAAAGACGCGCCTGCGGAATACAGCTGCGTGGGGATGACCGGCAGAGAATGCAGAGCCCCGGAAGACAGGAGCCCGTCCCGTAACTGCTGGGTGAAAACCGGCGGTTCTCCAACGGCAGGGAAACAAACCCACCCCTGCCCGGC
>JBAZGE010000096.1:0-5224 GCA_041653035.1 Candidatus Omnitrophota bacterium | reverse complement strand
GTTTTCTAAAAAGAACACCGATCTGGTATGCGAGCCGCATTCCGGGATCATCAGCCAGGCCAGGGGCAATGTCCTTGACCTTTCCGCCCGCGCAAGCCAGTCTACCCGGGATATCAGCGTGGAATTGGTGCAGGGAGGGTTTCAGGGGTTATCCAAGGATATTTCGATATTGAGAAAACACTCTTCGCCGCTTTCTCAGATGGTTTCTCTGAAGTCCGGAGAACAGCAGCTCACCTTTTTGAATCTTGAGGACCGGGAGTTCCACCGGCATCCGGTGCTCCAGGAGGATTTCGGCCCGGATAAGAAGAATCGCTATCTGGATAAGATATTGACCAAGGTCTGCGATATCAAGCCTAAAAATTACGAGCAATTGTTGTCCCTGGAGGGGGTGGGGCCGAAGACGATGCGGGCGTTGAGCCTGGTATCGGAGGTCATTTACGGCGCGAAACCTTCTTACGAAGACCCCGCGCGCTATTCTTTCGCGCACGGCGGAAAGGACGGGACGCCGTATGAGGTCGACCGGAAGACCTACGATGCGACTATACAGTTTTTTACCCGCTTAGTGCAGAAAATGAAAGTTTCGCCGTTCGAGAAGGACAAAATCCTTACGCGGCTGGGGAGATAGAAGAAGAAAAGGACGGTTCAAAAAAAAGGGGACGGTTCTATTTTTTTTTGGATTTTTTTTAAAAAAATAGAACCGTCCCCTTTTTTTGGGGGGGAGTGAAGTGATATTAGACCAAAGTTAGATATATGTAAAAAAAGTCTTGACTAATTTAAGGTATATGATAAATTGATAAAGAGATAATTTTTAACTGTGAAGGAAAATAAATGAAACGAATTTACTTAGCTGTCATTAAGGAACATTTTCAGCGTCACCAACAAATGATTTTTCTTGTAGGCCCTCGGCAAGCCGGGAAAACAACGGTGAGCCAGATGACAAAAGAGATTACCAGTCAATTTACTTATTTAAATTGGGATAATGTAGACAATAGAAAGATTATTTTGCAAGGGGTTAACGGTGTTGCCGGTTTTGCCGGGCTGGATAAATTAACTTCAGAAATCCCTATTCTGGTATTTGATGAAATTCACAAATACGGTAAGTGGAAAACTTTTCTTAAGGGCTTTTTTGATACATACAAAGGTAAAGTAAATATTATTGTTACGGGCAGTTCCCGGTTGGATGTTTATAAGAAAGGCGGAGACAGCCTGATGGGAAGATATTTCCTTTATCGACTGCATCAGTTATCGCTAGGGGAGTTAGGGCGGGTTGATTTATCTGAGAAAGAAATTAACGAGCCCTTTCAAAATAAGAGTCATGAGTTTGAGAATTTATTCAAAAATGGCGGGTTTCCCGAACCGTTTATAAAAAACGATACCAAATTTTTGAATAGGTGGAAAACTCTTAGGCAGAAACAGCTGATACGGGAAGACATCCGTGATTTAAGCCGTATTCAGGAATTGGGGCAAATTGAGCTTTTGGCTGAAATACTAAGGCATCAGGCCGGACAGTTGACCAATTACTCAAACCTTGCCAACAAAATCAACGTATCTTCGGATACCGTACGCCGCTGGATTCAAACATTGCAATCATTCTTTTACTGTTTTACCATCCAACCATGGTCAAAGAATATTTCCCGAGCTCTTATTAAAGAGCCAAAAACGTATTTATGGGATTGGATCAATGTTGATGACGCCGGCAGCCGTGTGGAAAATTTCGTTGCCTCTCATTTGCTAAAAGCTGTTAATTATTGGACGGATTGCGGGTTAGGCCAATATGGTTTGTGGTTTATTAGAGATAAGGAAAAACGGGAGGTGGATTTTTTAGTTTCGCGGGACAATAATCCATGGTTTTTGGTTGAAGTAAAAGCATCATCAAAAGCCGGAATAAGTAAAAACCTGGCCTATTTTCAGAATAAAATTAAAGCGAAACACGCGTTTCAGGTGGCATTTGACATGGAATATATTTCCAAGGATTGTTTTAAGCATACCGCACCTATTATTGTGCCTGCCCGGACATTTTTAACTCAGTTGGTATAAAAATCATATGCGCGAAACCTTCTTACGAAGACCCCGCGCGCTATTCTTTCGCGCACGGCGGAAAGGACGGGACGCCGTATGAGGTCGACCGGAAGACCTACGATGCGACTATATAGTTTTTTACCCGCTTAGTGCAGAAAATGAAAGTTTCGCCGTTCGAGAAGAACAAAATCCTTACGCGGCTTGGGAGATAGAAGAAGAAAAGGACGGTTCCAGAAAAAAAAAGGGGACGGTTCTATTTTTTAGATATTATTTGTTAAAAAATAGAACCGTCCCCTTTTTTCGCTTTTTTTCCGAAAAAAATAGAACCGTCCCCTTTTTTTCCGTCCCCTTTTTTGGGGGGCGGGGGATTTGATGTATTCGTCCGGTGAACAGGGGAGATCAGCTTGATGATTTTTTATAACTGAAACATCATTTTTTGATGTATAATAATTTCGAAAAGGTTCATTATTCTATAAGCTTTATCTTTTTAGTTCCGCATGTACGGAAAAGGAATAGGAGTTCGCCTTGCCTCGGAAGCTTCTTCAAGACTATGTGTTGCCTCTTAAAATGCGTCTCGGCGGCTTTCCGGCTGGGAACAGGATTACTGAAGAACAGCCTCTCCGCGCCGAGCTTTTTAGCATTGAGCAGTTCAAGGAGCACGCCAAAACCCTGGCTCAGGTGCACACGGTCAGTTACAAAAAAGGGCACAAGAGGCTCTTGCTGCGACTGAAGAAGAATGAAAAAGTCATCGCCGAGATCCATGAACTTTTCAATGAAACCGGAAAATCCAAGCGTAAGATCTCTCCTGCAGGGGAATGGCTTCTTGATAACTATTACCTTATTGAAGAGCAGATAAGGCTTGCTCAGAAATACCTTCCGGGTAAATACATCCGAGAATTACCCTATCTTTCTTCGGGGCCGCTTGCCGGTTATCCGCGCGTATATGAGTTGGCCATGGAGCTGGTTTCTCACGGCGACGGACGGCTGGATAACCAGGGGCTTACGGAGTTTGTCGCTGCCTATCAAAGCGTCAGCCACTTGAAGCTTGGCGAACTCTGGGCTGTTCCTATTATGTTAAGGCTGGCGCTTATTGAGAACTTGAGGCGCGTGTCCTCCCGGTTGATCGCAGCGCAAACAGAAAGAGATAAGGCGAATTATTGGGCGGCACGGATCCTGGAAGTCTCGGCCAAAGATACCGATGGGGCGATCTTTGAAATTGCGGCCATGTCCAAGAGCAACCTGCAGCTTTCCGACGCTTTTGTGGCAGAATTCACCCGGCGTTTGCACGGTCAAAGCCAGGCGCTTAATCTTCCTTTTACCTGGTTGGAAAAGAAGCTTTCCGAGCAGGGGGAGACCCTTGACCGGATGATCCTGTCCACCAGCCAAAAACAGGCGGCTGACCAGGTCTCGATTGCCAATACCATTGGGAGCCTGCGTTTTCTGGGGACAACCGACTGGCATGATTTTGTCGAATCGCTCAGTTTTGTGGAAAAAGTTTTGGGCCAGGACCCCTCGGGGGATTATAGCTTGATGTCTTTCGCCACTCGTGACCGTTACCGGCATGTTGTTGAGAAGCTTTCCTTGAGAAGCAAGATCTCAGAAGAAGAGGTTGCCGGCCGCGCCATCAGCTTGGCCAAGAAGGCAAAAACGGAAAAAGGCCCCGGCCACGCCGGCGCGCACGTAGGTTTTTATCTCATCGACCGGGGATTGGAGCTTTTCTGCCGAGAATTGGGCCTGCGCTTGCCTCTGCGTAAGTATCTACAGGCAAAAAAAACTTTTTGGCCGTCTGTTCTGTTTTTTGGTTCCATTGTTTTAGTAACCTTTGCCTTTACCTTCGGCGTTTTGCATTGGATGAGGCCGGCGGGGATTTTGAGCCGGCCCTGGCTTATTTTATTCGGAATATTGCTTCTTCTTACCACCAGCCAGACGGCGGTCTCGCTGGTGAATTGGCTTTCCATGATGCTCGTGCGGCCCCAAAATCTTCCCCGGATGGACTTTTCAGAAGGAATTCCCGCCTATGCCCATACACTTGCCGTGGTCCCTTGTATGATACGTGACGCGCAGACAATCGACTCGCTTCTCGAAGGGTTGGAGGTGCGTTACCTGGCCAATATTGACGCGAATACGGATTTCGCCCTCTTGACCGATTTTTGCGATGCGGCGCAGGAAACGATGCCTGAAGATGAGGCGCTTCTGGCCCGGGTCATAAACGGGATCGAACAATTGAATTACAAATACCGCCGGCAGAAAAACTATGTTTTCTCTCTTTTTCACCGGCCTCGCCGCTGGAATGAAAGAGAAAATGTGTGGATGGGGTATGAACGAAAGCGGGGGAAGCTCGGGGATTTGAACGCATTCCTTCGCGGAAAAGGCGATGGCCGCTTCAGCGTGATCATCGGGGATCTTCAGAGGCTGCAGGAGGTCAAGTATGTCATTACCCTGGATGCGGACACAAGGATGTCCCGCAATGCTGCCCGGGAGCTGGCAGGGGTCATGGCGCACCCCTTGAACCGGCCGGTCTATGATGAGAAAAAACAGCGGGTCGTTTCCGGATACGGTATCCTCCAGCCGCGGGTCGAATCCAGCTATCCCGGAGAAAATCCTTCTTTGTTCGTGAAGATCTTCGGAGGCGATACCGGGATTGATCCGTATACCAAAGCAGTCTCCGATGTGTACCAGGATTTTTTCTTCGAAGGGTCTTTTATCGGGAAAGGGCTTTATGATGTGGAAGCTTTCGAGCGGTCCATGGAAGGGCGTTTTCCGGAAAACTCCATATTGAGCCACGATCTTTTGGAGGGGTGTTACGCCCGGTCAGGGCTGGTGACTGATGTCCAATTCTACGAGGGGTATCCTCCGGAGTATCTTAATGATTCCAGCCGCAGGTACCGCTGGATCTGCGGGGACTGGCAAATCGTTCCCTGGTTGTTCTCTCGAGTTCCCGGCTCAGGGGGCGCAAAAGTCAAAAATCCGCTTTCCTTCTTGTCTCAATGGAAGATCGCCGATAACTTGAGGCGCAGCCTCGTTCCTATAGCCACCGTTTTGCTGCTTTTATTAGGATGGATGTTTTTTCAGCCGGCCTGGATATGGTCGGTTTTCGTCATCGCTCTGCTGGGTTTTCCCCTCGTGCCGATGTCCCTGGCGAAGACGGTGAGGAAATCGGAGCACGTGACTTTAAAGAGCCATTTTGGGTTGGTGTTATCTTCAT
>JBAZGE010000095.1:0-5225 GCA_041653035.1 Candidatus Omnitrophota bacterium | reverse complement strand
TTTCACTTCGTCCGACGCGGAGAAGCCTTTGCCGTCCGGGGTTTCCTTGGCCGTGGATGACCGGGGACGGCAGGTAATCCTTTTTCCGGCGGAATGGTCGTTAAGTTATTTTTGCGGGAATAACCCGGGGATAAAGCTGTTTGATTCATCCGGCATAATCGGCTGAAAGAGATTTTCAAATGAAGAAATTGTTCGTATGTTTGGCCTGGATGTTCCTTGTTTCTTCTTCGGCTTTCGACGTTTCCGCGGCCCGGGCCGGGGCTGTTCCCGAAGATGCTTCACCGGTTCTGACGCTGAGCGAATGTTATACGCTCGCCTTGAAATAAAGCGAACTTATAGCGGTTGACGCGGAAAAGATAAAAGAGGCGGAGGGGCGTTTTCTTCAATCGCTGGGAACGCTTCTGCCGCAGGTTTCGTTTGCCCGGACTCAGACAAAAGAAGACTTGCAATCGCCATCTCCCCATAAAAAGTACGAACAAATGTTTGTTTTTCAGCAGGAGCTCTTTTCGGGCTTTAAGGAATTTGCCGCGATGTCCGCTAACCGGTATGAAAAGAAGCAGGCGCTCAGCGATAAGGAGCGCGCCCAACAGCTTCTTTTCGCGGATGTGTCCGATGCCTTCTATTTACTCCTTGAAATACGGGGAGACCTTTCCGCGTTAGAGACGATCCGGCAAACGCTGCGTAATCGTATCGATGCGCTTAAGTCCCGGGAAGATCTGGGCAAGTCCAGGGCCAGTGAGGCGGTCAGCACCGAGACTCAATTTTACGTCCTTGCGGACCAGCTCGAATCGGGAAAGGCCCGGGAGATGGTGGCGTGCCGGCTCCTGGAATTCCTGGTCGGCCGCCCGGTCAAAGAGATCACGGATACCGAAGCCCGGTTTGTTTTGAAACCGGAGCCCGAATACTTGAGTAACGCGGATGCCCGTGATGACGTGTTGGCGGCGAAATACGCCTGGCTGGCGGCACAAAAGAATGTGGCGTTTGCCCGGAGCGGTTTTTTTCCGTCGGTGAGCCTTGAGGGCGGCTATTACACCCATCTGGACACAACGCCCACGGATAGAAGATGGGATGCGGTGCTTAAGATTTCCGTGCCTATTGGGGAGGGGACCACTTCCGTCGCGGTGTTGTTTTCACTGCTTGAGGCGCTTACGATCACTCCGATGCGTTGTTCGCAGTTCTTGTCCGTGGGCCATACGACCAGATTCGGGAGGGTTGTCGAGAGGTTTTGGATTGGTTGAAGGAATGGTACCGGGCGTCGCTCGGGTTTGTCCTGGACTACCGCAAGACGGTGCTGGCCGCCGCGGTTTTGATCTTTGCGGCTTCTTTAGCCCTGACCATGGTTTTGAGAAAAGAATTCGTTCCCGCGCATGACCAGAGCCGTTTCCTGGTCCGGATAACTCTGCCGCTGGGGTCTTCGCTGGAAATGACCGATAAGATTTTTAAAGAGGCCGAGGCATTTTTGTTGAGCCGTCCGGAGGTGGAGAACACGTTCGGCGCCGTCGGCGGCGGGCAGGTCAGCCAGGGCAGGATTTTTATTACCATGAAGCCGCTGAAGGCGCGGCTATTCAGGACCTTTCGCTTTCCGGTTTTACCGCCCAGCGCGGTTTTCCCATTGAGTTTACGGTCCGGGGCCCGGACTGGGATAAGCTGGGAGGATTGAGCCGGGAGATCTCCGCGCAGATGAAGGATTCGGGCGTTATGACCGACGTGGATACGGATTTTCAGCTGGGGATGCCTGAACTCCAGGTTTATCCCGATCGGCAAAAAGGCGGCGGAGCACGGGGTGAGCATTCTTTCTATCGGGGATACGCTGAATGCCATGGTCGGCGGCGTGCGGTACGGCAAGTTTACCAGCGGAGGCAAGCGTTATGATATTCGTGTCCGTTTGAAAGATGTCGACCGCGCGAACCCGGAGGATATCAAAAAGATCTGGGTCCGCAATCAGTTCGGGGAGGTTGTTCCGTTATCGGAAGTCGTTACCACGGAGATAAAACCGACGTTGTATTCTATCACCAGGAAGAACCGCGAACGCGCGGTCAGTATCTACGCTAATCCGGCTCCGGGCCATTCTCAGCAGGAGGCTTTGGACCGGGTCGTCAAGATCGGCAGGAAGCTCCTTCCCGAAGGTTACCGCGTGGTTTTTTCCGGCGGGTCGCAGGCATTCCAGGAATCGAACCAAAGCCTTATTTTCGCCATGATCCTCGGTATATTTGTCGCCTATATGGTCCTCGCGACCCAGTTTAACAGTTTCCTGCATCCTTGCACGGTCCTCTTGGCTTTACCTTTCAGCGTGAGCGGCGCGTTCCTGGCGCTTTTTCTGACCGGCAATTCATTGAATCTTTACAGTATGATCGGCCTTGTTTTGCTTATGGGTATCGTGAAAAAGAATTCCATCCTTCTGGTCGATTTCACCAATGTCCGGCGTACCGAGGGTATGGGGGTCAGGGAGGCGCTTCTGGATGCCTGCCCGGTCCGGCTCCGGCCTATCCTTATGACTTCCGTGGCCACGATCACCGCCGCGTTCCCCATAGCTCTTGCTATGGGAGTGGGGGCGGAGACGATGCGGCCTATGGCCATCGCGATTATCGGCGGCGTTACTGTTTCTACACTGCTGACGCTTTTTGTCGTTCCCTGCGCCTATCAGGTGTTTTTCCGGTTCGAGCGCCCCGCGGTTCAGGGAGAAGGGCAGAAAAAGATCCGCGCGTAGGTTATATCCCGGCGTATACAGGACCGTATCTTGATTTGAGCGCCGCATCCGGCCGCGGCTGCCGTTCGCTTTATCTTTTTATCCGCGTTGCCTCCTGGGAACTTGAAAGCCGAAAAGATCCGGAACTGTATTCCTGAATTTGAAAAGAATTATTGCTTAACGCATTGTTAGTGATATAATTATCAACGATATCCCGTATTTTTCATAAGCGGGATGAAGGAGAGTAAAATGAGCAGAGAGAATTATTCATTTAAAAAGCTTCAAAAAGAATTGGCCAGGAAAAAGAAGGCGGAAGAAAAAAAACAGCGAAGACTGAATAAAAAAGCGGCGGAGGCCGCCCCTGAGCCCGGGCAGGCCCCCAATGACCGGCCCGTCTTAGGATAAAGAAACACTTGCAGTTTTTTTAAAAAGCCCTATAATCACAACTTAAGGTTAAATTATTAACAGAAGTAAAAGGAGGAAACATGGCATATCAGGGTGGTGGTAGTGGTGGATTCGGCGGGCCGCGGGAGATGCACAAGGCAGTTTGCTCGGAGTGTAAGAAAGAGTGTGAAGTTCCGTTTAAACCTCGCGAGGATCGTCCGATATACTGCAAGGATTGTTATTCAAAGCGCAAGAACGAAGGCCGTTAAAAGAAGGCACTGTTTTAAATCGTTTTGGAAGAGACCCCGGTTTTCTTTCGGTCGTTTTTGGGCGGAATAGAGCCGGGTTTTTTTATTAATATACGGAAAGGCTCTCCGGAGAAAAAAGGGGACGGTTCTATTTTTTTAAGGGAAGTTTCCCTTGCTGTAAAAAATAGAACCGTCCCCTTTTTTTGCAAAATAAACGTTGTCTTCGAGACAAAGAAGTCTATTTTCTCTACCGTAGTCTAACCAAATAATAATATTTGGTTACCAAGAACCGGTTTTTTTTTACTTATATAAGTGAAACAGTCGCACTGAAGCGAAAAAACAAAGGCGTTCCTTGAAGGATCGCCTTTTTATTTTGGTTTATTGCAGGATTAGACGCGGACGTCTTTTAAACCGGGAAAGGTTTGATTGACGTTTTTTTTTGGGGGGGTCAGGCGTCTGGGAAGATAAGTAGTTGGGGAAAGGTTCGATTATCCGGACACGCCGGGTATAATAAACAAGCTCTATAGTTCTATAATAAGGAAAGGAGGCTGTTTCTATGTTCAAAATCATCAGTTTATGCTTTGCGGTCTTCCTGGGGTTGGTTCCCGAGTGTTTTGCCCAGGACGCCAGTGGAGCCGCTACGCTCGCTGCCAACCTGCAGGCACCGGTTGATTATGTGTGGGTTTTGATGTGCGGGTTCCTGGTGTTTTTCATGCAGGCGGGTTTTGCCATGGTCGAAGCGGGTTTTTGCAGGGCCAAGAATGCCACGAACCTTATGGCGAAAAATACCATTGATTTTACGGTTGCGTCTTTAATTTTCATGGCTTTTGGTTTCGCGTTTATGATGGGTAATGATTTCCACGGCCTTATCGGGACTTCAGGATGGTTTTTACACGGTTCAAATTATGACGTGGGCAGGTACCTGGTTTTTTTCTGGCAATTGGTATTCGCGGGGACTGCGGCCACTATCGTTTCCGGAGCCATTGCCGAACGTCTTAAATTCAAAGCATATTTTTTATACAGCCTGGCTGTCAGCGCCATCATTTATCCTATCTATGGGCATTGGGTATGGGGCGGCGGCTGGTTGTCAAAACTGCCTTTTGGATTAGGACATATTGATTTTGCCGGTTCGGGAGTAGTGCATACAATCGGCGGATTCGTGGGCCTTGCCGGTGCCATTGTTTTGGGGCCGAGGTTCGGCAAGTTCGCTAAAGACGGGAAACCAAAAGCCATTCCGGGGCACAGTATTACTTTAGCCGCATTAGGTACTTTTATACTGTGGTTCGGCTGGTTCGGGTTCAATCCCGGTTCCACTTTTTCGGCGCACCAGTTACGGATAGCCGTTATCGCGGTCAATACCAACCTGGCGGCGGCGGCAGGCGCGGCGGTAGCAATACTGCTGGTATTCGCCAAAACCAAGAAATGGGACGTGGGTATGATGTTGAACGGCTGTCTCGCGGGCCTTGTCGCTGTTACCGCTCCGTGCGCCTGGATTGAGGCATGGGCGGCGGTTGTGATCGGCGCGATCGCGGGCGCATTGGTTGTGGCAAGTGTTTACTTTTGGGAAAGGATGGGGATTGATGATCCGGTAGGCGCGGTAAGCGTCCACGGGATAAACGGCGTTTGGGGTTTGATCAGCGTAGGCCTTTTTGCCGATGGTACCTATGGTTTAGGGGTTACCGACGCCCCGCTGGTAAAAGGATTATTTTACGGCGGAGGTACCGGGCAGTTGATCGCGCAGCTTATCGGCGCCGCGGTTTGTGTTTCCTGGGCGTTCCTGCTTGGGTTGGCGGCATTCAAAATTATGGATAAATGGTTCGGTATCCGGGTTTCTCCGGCGGAAGAGTTGAAAGGGCTGGATATCCCCGAACACGGGACCCCGGCGTATCCGAATTTCTATTCTCACA
>JBAZGE010000094.1:0-5238 GCA_041653035.1 Candidatus Omnitrophota bacterium | reverse complement strand
AGGCAAAAAGTATAGTGCCCAGGAGCGCGAAGATTATACCGACTGAACAGATAATGATATATTTCCAGGCGGCTTCAACAGACTCCTTTGTATTATAAAAACCTACCAGAAAAGCCGAGATAAGGGTGGTCATTTCCACGGCCACCCACATTACCCCCGCGTTATTCACCGAGGGCACCAGGAACATGGAAAAACAGAATAAATTAAAGAGCACATAATAAATACCTGCGTTTTTTTCCGTCATTCTTCCCTTGCCCATATCCCTCCCGATATACCCGGCGGAATAAAGAGCGGCGGCAAAGGCTATGACCGAAATAACCAGAATAAAAAAACCTCCCAGGATATCAAGGTATAAGAAACCGGGATACGCGCTTCCGCCGTCCGGTGAGATACTATCACAGGCAAGGAGCACTGCGGCGCATAATACCGCGCCATATCCGACGGCAGTAACCATACCCCGCGTCTTCTGTTTCCTGATAACCATGCCGGCGGCGGCAAGCAGCACCGGGATACCGAGAATAAAAAATATTGCCATATGTCCCTATCCTTTAAGGCGCGAAAGTTTATTCACGTCGATATGCGTAAAAAGCCTGTTGATCCGGTAAACAAAAAGCCCCATGATGATAACACTCACAAAAACATCAAAGAATACGGCGATCTCTACAAAAAAAGGCATCCCGCCGCTTAGCGATGAAGCCAGAAGAAAAATCCCGTTCTCCATTACCAGCAATCCGGTGACCTGGGTAAACGCCTTCATCCGGCAGACCATGAGAAAACTACCGATCGCAATCACGGTAAACGCGACCGTAACCGCAATACCCGCGGTATGATCCAGGCCCAAATCCAGATTTTTCGAAAAAACCCATGAGCCGTAGGTAAGAATGAGCGCAATAACAAGAGAAAGCTGGGAATTTATGAACAACCCGAGGTTTTCATCCACCGTGATCTTTTTCGCGATCAGGGACAAAACATGGGGAATGACAAAAACTTTCAGTATAAGAATAAGCCCCGCTACCACCAGCATATCCGGATGCGTACCGCTGAATCCGGCGGAAGCCGTTATCAGACAAAGGAAAAAAGACTGATAGCGGAAACTACGGATCAACGCCGGCATCCTCTTGGCGATAACCATCAGATATGTCGAAACCAGAATCCCGAATAAGATCATCCCTTGCATATTAGTGCTCCGTCATATAGCTGTTAAACGTTATGATTGAACAATAGAAAATCGAAATTAGACCTTCCCGCCCATCGTAAATGTCAATGGCGGGACTCTGTGCGCTGCTAAAGATTAATACACCTGCGCACCTAAACCCCCAATATCGCGCAGATTGCCGCGACAACACCCAGCACAAAAGCGAATCCCAGGAAATCCGCCACCCTGAACAAACGCATCTTGGCCACGGAAACTTCCACTAAAGCCGTTATGGCCGCAATGATACCGATCCTGGCAGCGTACCATAAACCCCATACACATACCTGCGCGCTGCTCCCCGAAGGAGGAACAGCAACCGGAAAAATGATCCGGGCAATAAGCAGAAACCAGATCATCTGCTTTATATACGAAGCCATCTCGATCAACGCCAGCGGTCTGCCCGAATACTCCAGGACCATTGCCTCATGCACCATAGTCAGTTCAAGATGAGTTTCCTGATTATCAACCGGGATACGGGCAGTCTCCGCTATAGTAACAAGAATCAAAGCTATTCCCGCAACCAAAGAAGCGATGGAAACCGGATGCGATCCGGCGCACGCTGCAATATCCGTTGATCCGGACTGCAATGCGACGGAAAATATCACCAGGCAAAGAGCTGGTTCGACCAGGCTGGAAATGAACATCTCGCGCGATGCCCCCATCCCCCCAAAGGAACTGCCGGTATCCAGCGCGGCAAGGGCCAGAAAAAAACGGCCCAAAGCGAACACGAACATAAGCGCCAGGAAATCACCCATCATGCGGGCCGGAGACGCGCTGAAAAATACCGGAACCAGCAGCGCCGCGGCCAGAGAAGAAACAAGCACGATAAAAGGAGCAGCCCTGAATATCCAGGAAGCGGTTTCAGAAACCACTTCGCCTTTCGAGAAAAGTTTGGCAAGATTATAATACGGCTGTAACACGCTCTGCCCTTTGCGCATCCGGATATTATTCTTTATCACGGTGATCAGCCCGCTGATAAAGGGAGATATCCCGGCATAAACGAACAGCTGCAAAAAGATAATCGCTGTGCTTCTCATCTCAAAACCTTCCTCTGAATATAAGCAAGAGTGCCGCCGCGGCAAAAATATACAACACATACAAATGGATACTTCCGGGCTGCATTTTACGCAGGGACTTTGCCGACTTGAAGATCAAAGCCAGCGCCGGATCATACAAATATTTTTTAAAAACCATGGTGGTATGGGTTTCATAAACAAACGATTTAACGTGATAAAAAGAATCCCGGATCTTTTGTGTTTTATGGTACGGCAGGAGAAAAAAACCGAAAGCGATCCTGAACGGTTTTGAAAAAGCGGTCGCGGTATATTCAGTGCGGGCATTCAGAGTGTAATAACCGCAGTCCCAGGTCCTGTACATTCTTGTTTTTTCTCTTCCCGGCGCTTTGTAAACGGCAAAACCTGCCAGCCCCAGAACAAACAGCGCCAGTGCCAGCACAGGCGTGGAAAGATACATATCTTTTCCTCCCTGCGGGCTCAGGATCAAATTATTAAAAGAAAAACTCATACCGCCGGTATCAATGCGGGTGGCCGCAGCAGCAGCCCGGACCAGAAGTTTGACGACCAGGACTGCGGCCAGACCGAAGACCACGGTCATCACAGACAGGAAAAACATGCCCACTCTCATGGATAAAGGAGATTCTACGGCGTTTTGCGCATACCGGCTCCGCGGAGCCGCCAGGAAAGTCACTCCGAACGCTTTAACAAAACACGCGGCGGCCAGACCACTGGTCAAAGCCAGTATCGCCGCGCCGATAACCATGAACAACCGGATCCCGCCGTCCAAACCGGCAGCCCCCATGAAAAATGCCTGCAAAGTAAGCCACTCGCTCACAAACCCGTTCAAAGGCGGCAAAGCCGAGATCGCCATCGACCCGAACAGAAAATATACCGCTGTCTGCGGCATTTTCCTGATAAGCCCTCCCAGTTTTTCGATATCGCGCGTCCCGGTCGCTTTATACACGCTTCCGGCGCACAGGAATAAAAGCCCCTTGAAAATAGCATGATTGATCAGATGATACAATCCCGCGACCAGGGAAAACACCGCCGCATACGGCATTTCTTTGCTCAGGAAGGACATGGATAACCCTACCCCCAGCAGAATAATCCCTATATTCTCAACGCTGTGATACGCGAGCAGTTTTTTAATGTCGTGCTCCATGAGCGCGTAAATCACCCCCACTAAACAGGAGATAAGCGCCAGGACCAAGAGCACGATGCCCCACCAGGAAGGCCCCGGTCCCATCATAAAAATCACAAATCTGATGATCCCGTATATCGCGGTCTTGATCATTACCCCGGACATGATGCTCGATATATGGCTGGGTGCCTGCGGATGGGCGTACGGCAGCCAGATATGCAAAGGGACAATACCGGCTTTGGTGCCGAAACCAACCAGAAACAGCAGAAAAACGATATTTTTCATCTGAAGAGACATACTGCGGCAGGCAATTTGCATGGCCGTGAAATCGAAAGAACCGGAGCAGGCATAGATAAGCAGGAACGCGGCAACCAGAAAAGCGGTACCGACATGCGTCATAATGATATAAATCATCCCCGCCTGGATGGCCTTTTCATGGGTGGAATCGAATACGACCAGAAAATACGAAACCAGGGACATGATCTCCCAGGCGATCAGAAAAATGAACGCATTGCCGACGGTAACCACCAGCGCCATGGAAAGAACAAAAGCAAAAAGCAGCAGCCAGCAGAGTCTGATCTTCCCGGAAGGATATTCCCCTTTCAAGTAACCGAGGGAATAAACCGCGGAGGGCACGGAAACAAGCAGGATGACAAGAAGAAAAAACAATGACAGAGGATCCGTAAGAAACCCAAATGTTAAATTTTCCATCGTATGCTCGGGGGAAATTCGGAAAAGGCAGGACTTTATATCGATGCTTTCAAAAAAAAACGATGCTTATTTTTACTTTATACGCCAGCTCTTCCCTCTCTCGTATTACTCCATATTCGGATATTGAGCAATTATACACGGGCAACAACTTTTGTCAACTCAATTTTAAACGTCTGACCGGCGTTTATTTTATTTCCACGCAGGCGACCGGGTCAAAGGGGTTTGTCCTGATGGCAAGGGAAAAAAGATAGGGATAATCCCGCTGAAGATGGCGCATATAATCAAGCCATTCCCCGGCCAATAACCGGTACGCCCTTTTTATGTCTCCGGCTATATGCCGCTTATCTTCCTGAGACAGCCCCTGCAGTTCCTTCCGGTACGAAAGCTCCTCCGCCAGATGGAAAACCGCCCAGAGCAGATTGGTAAACGCCTTATGCTCAAGAAGATTGGGATTCTCAAGCAGCCGCAGGAGAAAATCCCTGCGGCCGGCGAGAAAATCTTATAGATACCCCCGCCTTTACAGGCGGGGTTCTTTTAAAAGCCAAGCTTCGCTTGTCCTGTGTCTTCCTTGGCTTGCATTTCTACGTATTTCCGGATAATACCCTCGTTCGCTCCAACTGTGGAGACGAAAAATCCTGTTGACCACATACCCTCATTATCCCAATAAAAGTTTTTCAGGAAACGAAACTTCAAACTCAACTCCCGGGATGTGTTTTTCTTCAATGTCTCCACTACTTTACTCACTGCATATTTCGGCGGTATCACTATGTGCAAATGCACATGGTCTTCGGCTATTCCTATCGCGATGTATTCCCAATCAGGGTAATACTTCCGTGTCTCTTGAAGTTTCGTTTTCAGATACTCCGCAACACCCTTGTTCAGGACTTTTCGTCTATATCTCGTAACCCACACTATGTGGTATTGCGTCTGGTATACTGCATGTGCTGATCGGATTAATCGCATGCCACCAGTATATCACATTTCTGGGCACGGAAAACACAGGAAATGGCTCTCACCCCCGCCTTAACAGGCGGGGAACTCCCGCTGGCTTAGATCCTGTAATTTGACCCGCTCAATATCAACGCTGTAATCATGCCCTTTCAGCCCGGCGAGCGCGTCTTTGAATTCCCGCGCGGTCCAGGAATCATTGACCACCAGTATCCGGGATACCTCCG
>JBAZGE010000093.1:0-5385 GCA_041653035.1 Candidatus Omnitrophota bacterium | reverse complement strand
TGCGGATATCTGGGCTCCCGCCGGTCATAAACCGTTCTTCAGAATAAGCGTTCACGATCTCCCCGATAAACAACGTATCGAAACCCAGTTCCACCTCCTGGACCAGACGGCATTCCATCACAACCGGACACGCCTTGATCAAAGGCACATTCTTCAATTCACCGTAAAAAACCTCAAAAACAGCCGATTTATCCTTCTGCCTCCCGGACACTATCCCGCAGTAATCCGTTTCCTTGATCTGATCGACACTGGGAATATTTACGCTGAATGATTTATTCTCACGGATGCCACCGTTGGTGTAATGCTTTCCAATGGCAACCGCGATCAAAGGAGGCTTATAATTCACCCGGGAAACCCATGCCGCGGCCAGGAAATTCGGTTTAGCATCCACCACACTGCCGACCAGAACAACCGGCATCGGATACCCAAAAGCGTTCGAGTCTATTTTCACCTTTTCCATCCAATTCATCCCTCCGCGGCGGGAACGCCGGCCTTATTTACGGTTATGCCTTTATAAATATACAACACATAGATACCGATAAAAAGAAACGCCTGCCCCGGAAACGGCCTGCCGGACAAAAACTGAAGCACGGTAAGGATTATAGTCGGAGGAGCCAAAGCGTATACCCCTATAGCCAGCAAATCCCGATATGACAGCTTGGCCGCAGTAATGGCGTTTATCAGCAGTGAAATAAGACTGAAAAATAATACCTGCATTGTTTTAGTGATACAGAAATAAATAAAAATGAGCAAAAACGATACCGGCCATACAAACAGCATCACCTTCTTCATAAGATTTCCGGCAGTTTCAGGACTGAGGACAAATTCTCGTTTATTATCCGGGATCAGCTTGAATCCGGAAGCCAGCGGCACGACCTTTAAAAAAGATATTTTTTTAAAGTCATACTCCTCCATTTTTACCCTTCCCTCCTGCAGGGCTTTAATAACAATCTTCTGCCGTGTCAACAAAAAGCAGTTTTGGCATGTATCCAGCAATGCTTGCGTTTTTCCCCCGTCCGGCTCGATAATGAACGCGAAAGGAAAATCCTTATCCTTGAGTTCCCTGATAAAAGTCTCCCGGGGCGCGGTCAACATCCCGTTCTGGATCACCGTCTCGGGGAACCCGTCGGCCAATTGTGTGAGGATACTGGTAATGTAAAGATTGATTTGGGGTATAAGTTTAGTTTTGGTAAAAACGGTGAATTGCAGGGAAAGAAAGACGCTTATGGCCAGCACCAGTATAAAGAAAAACCCCACGTATCTTGAAAACCGTTCTTTGAGAATGCCCTCGTAAGCCTTGAATGAAAAAACCTCCAGCAAATTCTTCATGTATTCTCCCTTTTCAGTGTCGGTTAAAAATATCTATTCCAATAAGTATCTTAGAAAAAATCCCGTTCAGATGGTTATCTTACATTCCTCTACTACTTCATTACGGAGTTGTTCAGCAGTAACTAATTTCTTCGTGGTAGGGCTGAAAAAGAGGGGATTCCGATCTCCGACTTGAAGAGTTCGATTAAGCAGATTCCGAAATAAGTTAAGATAATCGTCCTTTTTCGAATCGTCGGAGTAATGAGCCGCGATGACCGCTTGAGCTAATATGGTGCCGCGGGTAGTCAGCTCCGGTTTATTCAGAAGGTTAGAACCTCGGAATGAATTCAAACTTTCGCGAAATAAGATTTTCGCATCACTCGGCTTTAATTTCAAAGACACCAATCCTTGCGAAAAAAGCGCATAAAAATTTCCCGGTTTCTCATTCAATGCACTTACATAAGAGTTCTTTGAAGTTTCATAATTTGTTTTTATATATTCAAGATTGCCTTTCAAAAGATACGCACGAACCAAAAGGTTCTGCTGGTTAGGATTCAATTTTTTTCCGGTGTTTTTCAGATCATCGGTTTTCTTAATACAATCCTGAATCAAAGAATACGCATCTTCCCTGTTATGGGCAAGATAGGACTGGATCTCTGCGAGCGTCAAAGGCGAAAGTAGTTCCATTGGATCCTGGCCGAGGATCTCAGTTGCCCTTTTCAGGTATTCCTTAGCTTTCTCCAGGCTTGCTTCGATCGTCATGCCGTTCCGGCACCAATTCTTCTCGATCAACCCGAGAAAATGATGGCAAAACGCATACGGATTCCGATGCCTGGTTGTCCGGATGCTTTCCCCCAATTTATCGTAGACTGCCTTGGCACGTTCCAGCAAATCAGAAGCGGCGATGATATCATTATCATAAAACGCGCTGACTCCCAGCTGATAACTCATCTCACCGAGCCGGCTCTGGTCGTCTATCTTGCTAAAAACAGACTTGGGAATTGTATCGAAGCTGGCCCTGGCAGACTTTGCCAGATTACGCTGCTCATCGCTTATAGAAACCCATTCCAAACGGGATAGTTTCTTGAATGACTCGATTTCCATGTCTATACGATCAAATTGTCCCATATAATCCTTAAAGTAACCTTTTAATGTTTCTTCCAATTCCTTGGCTTTCTTTAAGTATTCTTCCTTGGCTTCGGACTCTTTAATCTGAATGGAAAACGCCTGTTTCACCGTATCGATTACCTGTCCAAGTTTGCCGAGGCTTTCAATTTGTTTATCAAAGATATCCTGGAAACGAGATTCTTCCACCCGGCGTCTTTTAAACTCTGAGAATAGGGAAACGCCCTGAATAATACCGAAAATACCCAGAATAATATATAAAAACATCTGGACTTTCCCGAATATCCGTTCAGAAACATCTGCTATGTTTTTGGATTCGGCGAACGCCTTTTCCGCAATAATTTCAGCCCGATGCGCCGTTTCCTGAGCTTTTTCAACCTGTTCTAAAGCACGGAGAGAATCCTCTTTTGCTTGATTAGCCCGCTCAATAGAAACATCCGGCGATTGCGCTGAAGCAACAAATACCGGGGATGTTACTAAAAATAATAAAATCGGGATAACGAAACGGCGGGAGCGGTTTAAAATCAATGTTCGCGATTCCATTAATTTCCTCCCTTTTGGAAAAGAAATACTGCAAAAACGAAAAATTTGTATGACTAACTTCTAAATGAATTCTACCCCGTGGCAGATATAGAATCAAGCCTTTTTTTCAAATTGAACACAACCAGAGAGCGGCTATTTACTAATTTGTTGAACTTATTGCGGAGATTTAAGTTACGGAAGGATAAAAATTAATCGGTCGCGGCGCGTACCAATCCACCCCCAGTCCAGAGGGCAACCGGCATCGGATCACTGCAACAGCACCTTATTTTGCCTTCTTCTTAATCGGCTTCTTGGCGGCCTTCTTTACCTTATGAGCGGGCTTTTTCTTTACCGCCGGCTTTTTCT
This sequence comes from Candidatus Omnitrophota bacterium, assembly GCA_041653035.1. GTDB lineage: Bacteria > Omnitrophota > Gorgyraeia > Gygaellales > Profunditerraquicolaceae > JAQTZX01. The sequence continues at coordinate 2,064 of JBAZGE010000093.1, read as the reverse complement.
TCCCGGCTGGCTCTTTTTTGGGAACAGGCTTTTCTTTTTCATCAACCAGTTTCTCATCAACTGGCCCTATTTGAGCAGGAGCCGCTTCTTTGGGCTTTGCATCTATGCCGGACCTCAATGAGTTGCCGGCTTTACGACGCGCGAAGCACTCCCGGCAATATACCGGACGTTCTCCGCTAGGCCTAAAAGGCACTTCGCATTCCTTTTTGCAATCCGCGCAAATCGCTTTGTACATCTGCCTGACTTTGTTGACATTGCGATTATCATGCTTTCCTGCGTTCTCCGGATTAACCTGTGCCGGCTTCTGAACAGGGGCAGAAAGAGGCGTTGCTACCGCTGCCATGGGGAGCGAAATCCTGTTGATCAGGGAATCAACTTTATTTTCCACCGACGCAAGCCGCCCCTGGATTTTATTCAGCAATGACGCGATATCGGGATAACTCATAGGATTATTTTGCATACTCCTCCTTGTGTGTCATGATAAAGCAAAACGGTCGCAGTGCTAACGAATTCGCACCGCTGGGGAGATCAAAGCTAACATCCTCATCCCGCCGCTTGATAATGTTGCATTATACCATAAAATTCGGGAAAAGGTAGCCTCTCTCCGCGCTTTGGGCTTGAGCTTCTCCGCCATTGCCAAATCCTTGAATTTAAACGAAAAAACCGTTAGGAAAGCCTTTTACAATAAACACGAATAAAAAAAGTTACTTTTTTCTATCACCTCAACAGCCTCTGCGCCAGCTGATGCAACTGGGCATTAGCTAAAGCCAATACCTTCTTCTTTACCACACGCGAGAAATATTCTTTTTCAGTTTTGGTCAATTTTTCGCTCTTCAACTTCTTAAGAAACAGCTCTTTCTGCTTGGACGAAAAAACCTGCGACAGCGCTTGTTCAAGGCCAAGTTCTTCCTTTGTAAACAACAAATCCTGCAAGCTTGATTGCTTCTGCCGGAAATAATTATTAAACGTCGCCTTTAAACGCTGACCGGACATCAGATACTTGCCGACGCGAAGATCCTGATCAGATTTCAAAGCGCGCAGGTAATCATCAAACCTACGGCGGTTCTCTTGATCAAGCAAATTGTATAATTTATCGGCCCAAGCAAACTTCAGACCCAGGTCCTTATAAAGCGCAAGCGACATTGCCGTCAATAAACCAAGCTGTGATCTAGCAAGAGAATCCGAAAGACGGCTTGCTGTATTCTTATAATCATACTTCTCCCTTTCCGCGCTAAAAGCCAGCACCACCGGAAATCCTTCCCAAAGGCGCAGATCCCGTGATTTAACCAGGTCAGTCAACGTCAGATTAGCATCTGACTCTTCATCCACTTCCAACAGCGGAAAACCAAGGCAGCCTAATCTTTTTATAAGCTCAGTTCTTTTCACGATACAATCCTTCCTTCTTTGCCACCCTTACAAAATGTTCCCAATTCTTAATAACGTTTTCCTCTGAGACATCATATGAGGCAGTCTCCCGGAACCGTGCATCCAGTTTTTCCCAATTAATCTTATGTATTTCATGCTTTACCAGCATCAGGCAGTCCTCAATATCCACCTGGGCCGCCCTGAATAATTTAGTGATAATAATGTCATACGGATTAAGAACGCCTAGGTAAATATGGGCATATTCCTTAACGAGCGTGTGTTTTCCCTTTTCCAAAGGCGATTCCAACAACTCTGTTGTATGCACCCGTTTACCACGAAACAAATCAAAAACAAAACCATCATCCCTCGCCCAACCCCAACCGCTCGCGTTACGATATCCGAGCTCCGGCAAGATATTTACCAAATAGTCGTATCCCTTTTCTACGGGAACTATTAGATCAATGTCTTTAGTAGACTCTTTGATATTCAATAGCGTCATGGCCGTGCCGCCGCAGGCAATCAAACTGACTTTACGCTTCAAAAAGCTGTCCCAAGCCGCAAGCCTGTCCAGCAACCCCGTTTTATTTATTCTGTACATATTCATACAATTATTTGTATATATTTATACATCTATATGTATTAAAGTATACAATAAATATCTGATTTGTCAAGGAATATTTGACTCAAATTGAACACAAA
>JBAZGE010000092.1:0-5471 GCA_041653035.1 Candidatus Omnitrophota bacterium | reverse complement strand
CTCCCCTTCCAGATCGGAACGATACACGCTATTATCCGCCCTGTTTACATAATATATATGCCCTTTGTCCTGATCCACCCAGAAAAAAGAAATCGGTTCTTCACTCAGTTTTTTTATGTTGGGACGGCTGGGGAACAAAATGATCCGTTCCTGACGAAGCACCTTGCCCGCTTCCAGAGCAGCCTCAAAGCGGTACGAATAATGCCCGTTTAACGAAAACTCCAGAATATACCTGCCGGGCAGCAACTCGCTGACCACCGCGGGGGTTTTATCTCTCAGCAATACCCCGTCCATGCGGATATCCGCCCCGGGAGGCTGGGTTTTCAGAACGATCAAGCCGGTACGGGTAAACCGGAACATCCGCCGGTCGAATTTATATCCCAGGGCGAAAGACATGATGAACGGCAGGCCCGCAAAAAAAACGAGCATGCTCACATGATATAAAACACTTCTTATTTTCTGATCTCCAGGCATTTTTTAATTTTCTTTTCCAAAGCAAGAAGCAGTTTTTTATTCCTGCCGCCGAACGCATATCCCCCGGATTCATTATTACTTTTAACCACCCGATGGCAGGGAATGATGAATGGATACGGATTCCTGTTCAACGTCTGTCCTACCGCCCGCGCAGCACCGGGCCTGCCCGCCTTTTCCGCCACCCATTTGTAGGAACGGGTCTCGCCCAGGGGAATAGTCAATACAACCTTGTAAACTTTCTTAGCAAAAGGTGTCATAGTGTAGCTCGTTGTTAAAAACGCACCGGGTACAGCTTCGAAGCTGTACCCGGTGCAGATCGACCTTAATCATTCAAGCTGTTTCTTCTTCCTGAGCAGCCGGTGATAGGTTATCGCGAATCTATGCGCTTCGTCCCGTATCCGGCGAATAAGATTCAATGCCGGGGTATCGAACGGCAGATGCACCGGATATTTCCTGTCCGCCGTATAAATATTTTCTCTGTCTTTAGCAATACCGGCAAGGGGAAACGTGACCCCCAATTTCCGCAATTCATCCTTCACGGCTTCAAGATGCTGCCTGCCTCCGTCTATAAGCACCAGATCGGGAAAAAGCCGTTTTTCATCGATCAGCCGCCGGTAACGCCGCCTGACCACTTCCCGCATCATATCATAATCATTAATCCCCGCCACGGTCTTAATGCGGAACCGCCGGTAATTATTCTTATCGGGTATACCCCTGAAAAAACTTACCATGGAGCCGGTAGCGCTGGTTCCGGAAATATTGGATATATCGAAGGCCTCGATCCGTTCCGGAAGTCCGGGCAGGCCCAGCAGTTTCCGGAGGTCTTCCAGTTCATCCGCGCTTTTGCGGGCCGAAGGTTCGCTCCACACCGCGCTCAAGGAATTTATCTGGTCCCTGAACCTGCCCGCTTCTTCAAAACGCTGCTTTTGGGCGGACTGATCCATTGCCTCCGTCAGTTTAGCTATCAACTCTTCCTGACGAAAATCAAGGAACATCTCAATTTCCCGAATGATCTCACGGTATCGTGCAGCGCTTATCTTTCCCGCGCACGGCGCGGGACAAAGCCCGAGCCGGTAATATAAACACGGCTGTTTTGGAAGAATCCCGCAGGAACGAAAACCAAAAATACGGCGCATGACTTTAAATGCCTGCCGCAGCAGCGCGGCATTCGTATACGGGCCGAAGTAAGCCGCGGTATCGTTCTTGCCGCGGCCGGCCTTCTTATTACGGCAGATACTGACCAACGGGATGCGTTCATTGGTAATGCGCACCCAGGGAAAGGATTTATCGTCTTTAAGGTCGATATTATACTGCGGACGGTTCTCCTTAATAAGCGAGGCCTCCAGTATCTGCGCCTGGCTCTCGGTAGACACGGAAAGATATTCAACATCCGCGATCCGGGCAACCAAGGCCTGCGTCTTAGCGTCAAGATACCGGCTGAAATACGACTGCACGCGCTTCTTAAGCGCCTTTGCTTTGCCGATATAAATGATCGTCCCCGCCGCATCTTTGAATTTATACACACCGGGAGATTCCGGAAGCCTGCTGATCTTGTCTTTAAGTTGTAACCTTGGCTCACCGCTCATAAGTTCGTAAGAATTTACGGCATTTTACCGGAGGAATTATGGCCGTCACAATCAGAAGATTTTTGGCATTCCCTCGAGACACTCTCGGCCGGCAAGGAATTACGCTGAGCGAAAGGCGATGACTCACTTTCTATCTCACGCCTGAAGCGAAGCGTAAACCGCGGCCGGCGGCAAAAATTTTCGTGACGGGCATAAATCCGCAGGCAAAATGCCAAGGTGTAGCGTCAATCGCAAAGCGAGGCGTAAACCGCAGCGCACGGCGAAAATTTTCAGCGCGCGAACAAAGCCCGCAGCAATAAATTTCTGATTTATTTATTATTCCTCTCTCTCCACCATGTATGCAATTCCCCGAACTGCTCCACGCGCAGGAGCAGGCATAAAACTATATAACTGACCACGGCGGCAGAGATAGGCAGCAACAGATTCACCGCCTTCTCCAGCGTATGACCGGGCAGAGAAATCTTAATCTGCGCCGCAAAATAACAGGCCAACCCCATGCCTATTCCCGCGATCAATACCCTGCGGAAGGATACCGCAACCGGCCCCAGAGGAAAAACCCCCAGCTTCTTCCGCAAGCGGAAAAGCAGGACAAAAAAAGTGATTATACCCGATATTGAAGTAGCCAATGCCAAGCCGCTCAATTTCAAAGGAAACATGAGAATGGCATTCAGGGTTATATTCAGGATCAGTGAAACCAGAGATACTTTTGCCGGAGTCACCGTGTCTTTAAGCGCGAAAAAACAGGAACTCAAAATTTTTACCCCCCCGTACGCGCACAGCCCGATGCTGTAAAAAAACAAAACCTGGGAGGTGCTCCGTGCGGAATAGCTGTCGAACCTGCCTCCTTCAAAAAGAGCCGAGACAATAGGCCGGGACAAAACCATAAACCCTATGGCAGCAGGCACCATCACGAAAAAAGTCGCCCGCAGGCCGAAGGAAAGCGTTCGTATCATATTTTCACGGTTATCCTCCAAAGCCTGGCGCGAAAATGTAGGCAGAACAGCCTGCGAAAGGGCGTTGCTGAATATACCCAAAGGGAAAAGGATCAACCGGTACGCGAAATACATGATCGCTACCCCTCCCTCTCCCACCACCCACGCCAGAGAAGCGAAAATAGAATCCGCGAAATTATTAAGCTGATAGATCGAAGAACTGGCCACCCGAGGCAGCATCAGCTTCAGCATAGAATGAGCGGCGGGATGATTGAAACGGCCGCTCAACCGGAAACGAAACCCTTTTTTATAGAGAACCGGCAACTGCACCGCCAACTGCAGCACTCCTCCCAACAAAACGCCGACGGCCAGGCCGGTAACCCCCTCTCCCCAGATGAGCGCGCAGACAATGATCGAGATATTCAATAAACAGGGCGCGAAAGCCGGAACCGTGAAATGTTTCAGGGCGTTGAGGATTCCCATGGAAAAAGCGGTAAGGCTGATAAGAATAATATACGGGAAGATGAGACGGTTTAAGGTTATGGCCGCCTCTAATTTATCGGGCGAAGCGATAAAACCGGGGGCGATAAGGCGCACGATAAACGGAGAAAAAACTATCCCCAGGAAGGTAATACTTACAAGCAAAACCAACAAGATATTCAATACGACCTGCGCCAATTCCCAAAACTCTTCCCGGGAATGTTTAACCGCGTATTCGCTGAATACGGGCACAAACGCGGCGTTCGCCGCGCCCTCTCCCACAAAATCGCGCAAGAGATTGGGGATCTTGAAGGCGATAACAAATGCCTGCGCATACACGTACACCCCGAAAAGCCGGGCAATGATGATATCCCGGATGAATCCCAGTATCCGGGAGCAAAGAGTTGCAAACCCGATGACCCCCGCGGATCTGACTATGGAACGGGATGTGTGAGCTTGAATGGATTTATCTATTGACATACCCGGTTAATTATGGTAATAAATATAATCGCCTAAAATAGTTATTTAACACTAATTTTTAATCCAAAGGAGCATTACATGCCAAAAAGAAGAGCTGCCGTCAAAAGGATCCGCGTGGATGAAAAGAGACATGATCGAAATGTCCGTATAAAACGAGAGCTTAGGAAAACCATCAAAAAATTCCTGGCCTTGGTTACGGCAAAGAATGCCGCCGAAGCCAAAACGATGCTGGTCAAGGTGTATTCTTTGCTGGATAAAGCCGCTAAAAAGAAAATTGTGCATACCAAATTTGCCGACCGCAGGAAATCACGACTGGCAAAAACACTAAAAAAAACAGCCTGATCGCGCTTCATCGTAAAAACTCAACGGCTGCACACAGTAACAATAAGCTTTTCCAAAGCACAGGCAGGTTTTAACCTGCCTGTTTTTATTTCCATATCACAGGTCAGCAGAAGTTTCAGCTTCTTTTTAAGATCCTGCGGTCCGGCGGCATCCCGCTGCCACATATACCTCAACCCCCCCAGGATCTTCTCCGGCTTTTCCCCTTTTTTTAACAATTGGTTAAGCATGCGCAGGCTTGCCGCCGTCCTTTTAAACCCTACCTGCCGGCTCAAAACAAAAGCATCAATGACCTGTTCCTCCTGGAAACGGAAAACGTTCGCCTGCCCCGAGAGAACACTCGTGAATTCACTTTTGCGGTCGAATCTGTCCATATCCAGAACAAGTATCACCTGGGGATACGGATCTTTAAGGTAACCGGTCAGAAAGCCCCTGATATCGTCTTTTAAATGCCCGGCTTCTTTAATAACCACCATTCTGTACAAGGATTTAAAAGGAAGGGATTGAAGCCTTTCCTGAAGATGGACGAGCTTAATGTCCCGCGCATACAGGACATCAAGGTTGAAATCCCGCGTGCTTCCGGTTAGAAATTCTTCTTTGAGGGCATTGAGTTTACTATCTTTGGCCTGATTGTCCTGCCCGGTAAGGAGGTATATCATAGGGATATTACGCGAGGCTCATGCGGATTACCAGTCGTCGACGGTGCGTTCGACGATACGACGTGCCAGGTCCTGTACCGCGTCCGTTATGGCACTAGGCTCTACCGACGGAACTTTTACAAAATAGGTACTGCTTCCGGTAAAGCCGTTTTCTTCCCACACCAGGACATCGCCGTTCTTTTTATCCACCAGCTTCAGGTTCACGGCAATGCTTAAGCGGTATTCTTCCACATCGTCGCTTTCGGTATAACGGAGGGGATCGCGGCGAAATTCGGTAACTTCTCCGGTCAACACCAGATCCGCGGTTGCTTCTTTTACGGGTTTGAGATTCCCGTCAAAGAGATATTTATTGACCACTGTCCGGGTAACCTCGGACTCGATCATCGGCCGATTAACCTTATATTTACTGCCGGTATCGGTTTCCAGGGTAATGTCTATTTTATTGATAAACGGGGTTATGAATATGGTGAGGTATTTAGTGGATATAAGGGAAGAACGAGTGGTATACCCGCAGCCGTGAA
>JBAZGE010000091.1:0-5478 GCA_041653035.1 Candidatus Omnitrophota bacterium | reverse complement strand
CTTTAATGGATCCCTCGGATATCTCTACCAACCCAAGATTTATAGCTTGGCCCCAAGTATTCAGCTCTTCACGCATCGTTTCCGACATCCCCCTCACCACGTCCGGCGTACCCTCTATTCCCCCGTCTTTACCAGTGGATGCCTGTTTACTCACTCTATTTTCTCTGACGGCACGTAACTTCTCGTATACTATACCTAACAACGCAGGAAACACGGTTATTGCCAGCCACGTAATAAACCCTATTCCGTAAGGGATGGCGGCCGTCAAATCTTTAACCATCTTCGCCCCTGCCTTGTTGGACTTGATGCCGCTCTGCTTAACTACGTAATTCCAGCCGTCTTTATAATCGGCCTTCCACAACTTTACGAAATAACCCGTTTTAATTCCGAAAAGGAACGGCAATGTTCCTCTATTATAGACAAACGGGACGGACAAAGCTGAGAGCATCATCAGAATAAACGGGGCGGATAACAACAACGTGGGATTCCACCAGATAGCAATGCCTATGCCGGCGATCAATGTTCCCATAAAACCTTTGAATATATGTGTGGGAGTATACGCCTTAAGCACATCGGAAAGTTTAGGATGATCAAGCTGGAAGCCTCTTCCGGTGGCGACATACGTGGCGATACCCATCATGGCCATCGTAGAACCTGCCGCATAAGTAAAGACATGCGCCATGAAGAACGGCGTCATCATCAGCCATACGATCGAGAAAGAGGCAATACCTCTATGAATAGGTCTGTCTATAAGATATTGGAAGAACCCGGTAAATGTAATAGCCTGTCCGAAGATAAATATCCCCGCCAGACCGAAAATAATCTCCGACGGTAAGGCGCTGAACCCGCTTACGCCCATTACAAGCAGGAAACTCAAGTAACCGAAATTCCCCAGGATGACCCAGTATTTACGGAAGTAATATCCTATACCGCCGAAGAAATGCGCCAGACGTTCCAGTACGCCGAAATTCTGGGAATCAAAGAGATATGAGAGATAGCGGTCGTAGAATTGCTGCATAGCTCCCATCGCGAATTTGATAAAGATGCCGAAGGTTGTACCCCATGAGACCTCTCGCGCCTTGGCACCTTCAAGAGTCTCCACAAAAATTATGCTCAGCCCTCTTAAGGTGAGTTCGTATCCGCCATAGATATCTTCGTTTACCGGGTGCGAACGCGATACGCCGCCGATAGCGTCGGAATAAGAAGCGCGCCAGAAGTCCGGATGACCATAATGGAACCGTGCGCCCAACAGGCTCAGCATCCTCTGGACCGTGGTAACGAAAGTCCTGTCGGCAATGGCATGGAATTGAGCGATCAAGCTATAACTATCGGTGAAGATATCCTCCGGATAACCGACTAAAGCGACTTTCTCTGCGTCAAATAACTCCAAGTGGTGAGGTATCTTCAAAGTCTGCTCTATATAAAAATCCTGGTTGATATCTATAGTCATAATAACTTCTCCGCGGGCGAACCGGCGGGTGTGCGTCTGGTTCCCCGGCTTGCCCTCGCTTAATATCGGGAACTCCGGAGTAAGTTTTATCGTATATTGATCCTCTATCTGCTTTGAAGCCGGATTATACTTTGCGAATACATTATAGAAACATCCGTCTTCCCGTTTATGTAAATATGCGATATCTATCAAATAACCATAGTTTTCAAAGAAATACTCTACTAAATAATCCGTATCGTCATAAAGCTTTGTTTTGCTGCGCAGGTCATTAAGTTTATTCTTTCCGGCAGCTTCCATTTCTTTCTTGATTTTGTCCTGGTCGTCGACATTTTCTTTAATCAAGTCGTTGCGTTTCGCATTTTCCACGCCGTCAATAGTCTCCTGGAGCAAATCAGGATCAACGAATACCTTATGCGCCGCGACAAAGTCGCCGTATCCCTGGTGCGCCCAAAGTAGCTGGAACTTTTTATTTACTTCCGTATTGATCTGCGTTTCATCCCAATCCGGATGGTTTATCTTGGCGAATAAACGCAGTACCTGTACGTAATGCATCAACCCGCGCAGAGTGCGGGCGAACGGCTGGAATCTGTAAGAAGCCCACAACCTGACCTCGAGCTCCAGGTCGGAATTCACGTTCCCCAGGCTCTGCCCTCTATTCAGATCACGCATTCTTTGCGCTTCTGCCGGGGATGCTTTACCTATTTTCTCCATCCTGGCGATGAATTTATTCCATTCGTCACGATAACGGCTTATTAAATAGGAAAGCTCCGTCTCCCCCGTATTCTGCTGTTTATCTATCGACGCATAATCATAGATCAATGTTTCTCCCGGCCCGACAGGTATTAAGGAAGTCAGGGTACGTATCTTTTCCCAAAGAGGGACCTCCGGCATATCCATCAACAGGCTGTTCAAGAAAACGGAAATGCGTTGATTTACCTTCCGGTTACCGAAAGAGAAGAAAGAAGAAGGAACGGTTACCTGGGCATCCCAATACATTGCTCCGGCTGCCCTGGTAATGGTCCAACGGCTGTTCCGCAATTCCTCTTCCCCGATCATATCTTCCTGATGCAGGGTGTCCAATATAAGGTTGATTATCTCCGCCGTTATTACTTTCCGCTGATCTGCGTTATAATTCAAACCTCCCGGTATGAATTTGTTCTCGATCAATCTGATTATTTCGTTCTCTTTGCCGGCTATCCCTATTAAACCGAATATTCTGCCTTCCTTAATAATACCCAAACCGAGTTTCTTCCCGTATAAATAACCCACACTCGCTTCCAATAAATAGAAAATGGAGAATGTATCCAGGAAGAAGAACAGTACAAACGGGAACCATAATGCGCCGATAAGCAGTACATTCAGGTTCACACCGATGTTCATGCCGAGTATCGAAGGCATCCATACGGAACCGGACAATTGGCTGTGCGCAATGAATACATACCCGAACAGGAGCGCATTCCACGCCAGTTTCAGAACGGCGACCGTACTCCAAAATCCGACCCTGAACGCTTTCACCTTCGGCGTAAGCGGCTCCCTGGAATACCCGGTATCCGGCCGTACCGGTTTACCGAAGGCGTTAAGATTTGTGCGTGAGGCGGTGAATCTCTCGATGGCAAGAGCTATACCTTTGCGCCCCAAGAGCAGAAATACTTCCGCTAATCCGATCATACCCAAGGTAGAAGGATTAAACAGAATGCCTCCTGCGAATAACTGCCACGCTAAAGCGATCAAGGTGATCTGCGCGATAAATGCCAGCGGCAGATAAATGCTGCGCAGGGTCTGTAACATCCAGCCTTTCCACGGGGTCCTGGTCCCGACTATCTCAAAATAAGTTTTGTAGAAAAGCGGTTGATCTTTAAGCCATTCTCCCTGTACGAACTCGATATATTTCTTATAGTCCTCTTCCTCGATTACCGCGCTCTTTACTTTCTTCTTGTTATCTACTCCAAATTTAGCGTTCAGCTTATCAATGGCCTTTACCAGCGGCGCTGTTACTTCCTGCAGATCAGAAATCAAGTCGGCATATGCCTGTTCTTTATCTGACATGTTATCATAGAAATCGATGAACTTCTCGGTCCTGAACATCTCCTCCAGGTCATAAATACTGAACAGCTGATAATATGGCACAACTTGCGAGGTCTTGCCGAACTGGCCACCGATACCCTTAAAAGTCGTCAGGGTCAAATGCAATATTTTATACCATCTTTCACATTCGGCTTTTACGAAACCGCCGATCTGCTCTTCCGTTCCTTCATCCTGCCGCATTTCCGATGCTTTATGGAAAAGATAATTCAGGAAATCCGGCGTATCATTATGGAAATACACATCCCCGATGATGATCAGGAAGAACAGCCAGAGGTCCTCAATAGCAGGCGTGAATTCTTCTTTTTCTCCCATAACCTCTTTTCTCCATACCATATAGGTATAGAAATATTCGGAAGCGATTTTCTCTAGTTTCTCGCCTTTCTTAAGCCGTTCTATCACCACGCCGAACCTGTATTGTGCCGCTTTCCTGACTTGTTCGTCAAAGCCGTAGGCCTTATAGGAAGGCTGTTCAATATCCTTATCTTCCAGATACACAACCGGCGCTATCTTCAGAGGCTCGGCGGATTTCAAACCGGACATCACCCTGCGCCAACGCAGCAGTTCGAATAATTTACCTAAGAATAAAAGCGCCGCGAAAGCGGACAGGACTCCTGAGATCAACACGATGTTGCTAATCAACGTCTGAGCCCAACTGGAACCGATATCCGTTCTACTTTTATCCTTGAACTCTCCGTTTTCGTATATGCTCTTATGATGATGCCATATCTCCGGAGCCAAAGACTCGCTTTCATTGGTATAAATACTGATCTGCTGTCTCTCCGGATAGGCTTCAAACACCACATCCTCCGGATAAGCTGTAATTTGGTCAGAGGACCCGGAGAATGTTAAGATCGGGCTTGAATAGGAAATTATGGGGTCATATATCGTGATTTCCGTTCCACTGGATGAAACTCCCAGTATTCCTTTGGCCACCTTCACCCTGGAACTCTTATATTGTTCTGCTATTAAATTACCGCCGGGTAGATAAAAACTCTCTAATAATAAATTCATGGGGTCGGAAGTGACGACGTCAAAAACAACGGCTTGTTCATACACTCCGCCGGTCAAATCCGATATACTTATCAACTCCACTTCACGACTTGTTGTGTTATACCATTTGATTTCCCGGACATACCCGCTGTAGGTGTTTTCCTGCACAACATCCCCGTCATTCTTGACTATAAAGCTACGCGGAGCAGCTCCTCCCCATGAAGTGTTGTAATCTACGGCCGTCCACCACATATTGACACCTGTTTTCTGGACATCCCGGGAAACAGAAATAACAGTAATTAAATCCTTGCCCAGTACATCGGTAGGGACCGAGTAGGCTTGGCTGACCACCGGGTCTTTCCCAGAATAACTTATATTATTCTGGGATAAAGTCCCCTCTACGATATATTCCTTATGATTTCGTTCAATAAACTTTAAATCTTTCTTCCCGGTAGTCATTATAGTGTAGGAATCCAACCCTTCTCGTAATGAAGTATCTTTATTGTACTGGTTGAACACGTTTTCAACGGAGGCAATGTCATTTATATCCTCATATTCTTTAACGATACGTGTCCCATTGTCATCATATGTATAATAATCCAGGCTCTTCACTCCCAGCCCGTTCTTGTCGATCTCCACGCTCTTGGCGTAATACGGGGAGTACTGGTCAATGCTCCAGTTCAGATTCACGCTGTAAGTCGGATATCCGGTGGGATCAATGATCACCGCGTCCTTCAGCGGGTGGCCTTCGTAGTAATAACAGTCTTCCTGTTTGCCGTAAGAATAGTTATACTGGACTTCCCTCAAGAGAGCCGGATTCGATGTGTCTCTAAGTTTGGTCAAATCCTTATACTCTTGTTCGCCCAGCTCTGCCGAATTAATGTTGCGCATTGCTGCCTCCGAAACCATCTCGGAGACTTTATCCGGATCGGCCCGGCCTTTATCCAAACTCC
>JBAZGE010000090.1:0-5531 GCA_041653035.1 Candidatus Omnitrophota bacterium | reverse complement strand
ATACGCCCGGACAGTCCCGACAATTTCCCCTCCAGAAACCGCTTTTAAAAACACCTGGGTTTTGAATTGCTCTCTTATTTCAACACATGTCTGCTTGAGCGGCAGGATATCGTAATTATTATAAATCTCAGCCTCGCTCCGATACGCCGACTTTTGCAAATCCAATATCTCGTCAGCATCACGTACCAAAGCCCGTAAAATCCGCACCTCATTTAATATTTCCATCCAAGAAAGTCCCGTCTAATGAAAAAAATCTTGCGGATTATAAATTCAAGACCATCTGGGGTCGAGTCTTTACACTCCAACCCCGTTTTTTAATTTTTGCCCAACTACAACTGTAAAGTGTAAAGACGCGACCCCATACGTTCCTCCAGCTCGTTTACTGCGCTACAATGCATGGGAGATAGACCGTTTTCCCCTTCTTCCTGCATTTTCAGAAGTAGCTATGCAACCCGCTTTTTTCATCTGTTCAAAATCTCCTTTGATGTACCACTTTATAATAAATCGGCAAAGAACTTTATATTTATATCAACTTCATTTCCCCATCTTCTCACCCCTAATCTCCATACCTTCCAAAACAGCTAATCCATATAACTGATCCCAATCAGTCCAATATAAAGATGTGATACAGTCTGCAGAATCAGTACAAAATAATACATTATAAAAACACTCCCCGGCAGCGTCTGGTTTTGATAACCAATTATAACAAGCATCAGAATATTTTGGTTTAGTTAAATATATCCCCTCAAAAAATTTCAGGAACTTATCTTTATTTCCATTGATTTCAATTTCAACCCTGTACAATAACTTACTTCTTGGAGTAAAGAATAATTTAAATTGAGCAGGAGTGCCATATAAAATATCCTCATAAACAAGGACAATTGTATAGGGAGCATCTAAGTAATCTTGATATTTATGTATTATTGTAAAATCAAACCCACCAGTTTTTACTGTGTATTCATTATTTTTGTTTTTTAAGTCAGTTAATATTTTATCTAAAGTTGTTTCACCAAGTTTAAAATAAGCCATTTCATCAAGTTCTTTCTGTTGCGTGGCGCGTTTGGGCTTAGGGGAGAAAGTTCGGTCAGCCGAAGAGAAAGTTACTTTTTTCCACGCTTTTTCATTTTCGGCTATTACAGTAGCAGTTACAACAAAGCTACAAACAAAGAATAAAATTCCAACTATTTTTTTTATTTGCATCGTCCATAGTCTTTACTGATTTTACACCTGGAAGAAAATAGTGGGTCCCCAAAAACCATACCATTACGGAATCTTTTAGCGAGTTTGACCTCAAGCGGGTTGCATAACTACTTCTGAAACCGATACCATTAATGGAGAATAATGTTTCATAAATCCTCTTTATGCTTCCCTTATGCTCGTCAAAATTAATACTTCTACATTCTTGACCTTCCAGTTTTTCAAAACAACAACTTAACTCTTTATTTTTTTCTTTAAGGCCGTTTATATCAAAATCTTTTACGCTATATCGAAAATATGCAAAATTCCAAGTTGCTAAAATAAGAATATAGGCTTCGACTTCAAGTTTTTTATTAAGAAGATCCATGGCCATATCATAAAAACTTCCTCGCTTTTCCAAATCAGGAAAACTTGATACTATTTCATTAAATCTTTTGCTCGTTATCATTTGCTCCTCAGTAAAAAATTATCCCTTTGTTTTTCCGCTTCTGTTCGGAAAACACGTCCTACAGCTTGTACGCCTCAATGGATACTCGCGGCATTTTGCCGGAGGAGTTATGGCCGGCACAATTAGAAAATTTTTGGCATATCCGCAGGTGAAGTCTCGGTCGGCAAAGAATTACGCTGAGCGGAAGGCGATCACTCTTCTACTATCCCGCGCCTGCAACGAAGCGTAAGCCGCAGACGACGGCAAAAATTTTCGTGACGGACATAAGTCCGCAGGCAAAATGCCGAAGTGTCAAACAAAGCTGAGAAATATTATCTCCACATCTTTATTGCCTGCAATAGTTGTGTAAAGCGTCTGCAAAAATAGAGGGATCACTAACCCGATAAGATGCCTGTAAATCGGAAAAAACAGGGAAACTCTAAAAAACTCTACAAATAAAAACCCTTGACAATGCCCATTTTTTATGGCATATTAACTATGCAAGCTCGAAAGAGACTTGCCTATACACGCGGTCCCAGTCTCACGACTGGGATTTTCGCTTTTTAGGGCCCTCATACCACTTGCCGAAATCCACGTATTTGGAACAAGACTTCCACAACTCACTTGCTACCTGCCCACGAACGCCAAAAACATAGATACTCTTACCCTTTAATTTTAATCTTTCAAGTGGCTCATGAAGATCCGAATCTCCTGAAAAAAGCAAAACACCAGAAATCTTTTCAGCCGCGTCCAAAATATCCAGCGCCATTTCCACATCAAAATTACACTTAAGCTCTTCGATCTTTATTTTCTGCTGGTGTAAATAATCAATAAATTCGTCAAGTTTTGAATGGGCGTTTTGATCTAAGCGGTTTAGCGTAAAAGATGTCACAAAAAGATTCTTGATTATTTCTTTCTTTATCCACTTGACCGGCTTGGAAACAAGAATCGCCCCACTCTCTCTAAGCCGCTGATGAAACCGCTCGGACTTTTTCTGTTCACGTTCATTGAGGCCATAATACACGCGAACTTCTTTAATCTGTTTTACTGATAAAAGCTGTTTTATCAGATGATAAATTGAAAACTTCCATTTAAGCATGTCCTGCCAATGGAACATATTGCTTAAATCAAGAACCGCCATAAGGCTTGTTTCTTTTGAGATAAGTGTTTTAAATTCTTCTGCCTTCATGCGCCACCTCGATATTTCCGTTAACTTTTTCCCAAGAGCTTGCCATATATTTATCGATTAGATCACGGATGATCGAAACAACCGAAACCGTCGAATATCCTTTATATAGAACCGTCCCCTTTATTTTTGGGCGATCTCTACCAGGTTGCGCATGAGCATGGTGACCGTCAGAGGGCCTACTCCGCCGGGAACGGGGGTGATGTAGGCGGCCCGCTTCTCGGCTGTCTCGAAGACCACATCGCCGACTATCTTACCGTCTACCCGGTTGATACCCACGTCGATAACTATCGCTCCCTCTTTAACCAACTCTCCCTTGATGAGGCCGGCCTTGCCTACGGCTACGATCAGGATATCCGCAGATCGGATGTGCTGCTCGAGCATCCCGGCAGAACTCGTCCCGATATGGCAGACGGTCACCGTGGCCAGCTTCTCAAGCAAAAGGAGCGCCAACGGCTTGCCGACTATCCCGCTATGCCCCACAATCACCGCTTCCCTGCCGTACAAATCCACATCTATGGATTTCAACAACTCCATGACCGCGGCCGCCGTGCACGGCAGGACCTTCGCCCTACAACAGACCAACTTGCCCATATTTTCCGGATGCATTCCTTCAACATCTTTTTCCGGCGCAACGAAATGACAAATCTTTTTACAATCGATGTGCGCGGGCAAAGGCATCTGCACAATAATCCCGTCCACCGTATTATCCGCGTTCAATCCTTGTATACATTCGATAAGTTTCGCTTCGGGAATATCATTTTCAAACTTATGGGAAAGATACTCGATGCCCAGAATAGCAGCAGCCTTTTGCTGAGACCTGACATACGCCTCCGCTCCCGGATTATCCCCCGCCATCACACTGGCTAAAACCGGCTTCCGGGAAAGGCCGCCTATCTCTTCCTTCAAACCCGCTTTGATCCTTTCCGCGACAACCTTACCCTCTAATAATTTTGCCAACCCCGGCCTCCGTCTTTAACCTGAAATTTTTCACCCGCCTGCCTTGACCATCCAGTTCCTTTCGTAAACGAACGGCCAATTTTCTGTCATCCCGGTACTTGAGATTGATATCCACGCTGAACAAAGCGCTGAAGAACGCGGATTCAAGCAAAACCGCCGCCACCCCCACATCGCTGATCAGATTGACATTGCCTTTTTTTATAAGCGGCGGACACAAAGCGGCGGTCTCGGCACACAACCGGCAGATGCGCACCGGAATATCAAGGCTGGCTTTCACATCCTTGCTTTTATAGGCGGCCGCATCCATATCCACCAGCACTAAAAATTCCCTGCGGGCACCTTCCGACCTCTTAAGCGCCTGCTTCAATTCCCGTTCATAGCGCGCGTATTTCGACTTGCCGATAGTGAAATTTATCACCATGCTGATCAAGGAAGCGCCTAAAGCCGCGGACAGAGCCGCCGCCGACCCGCCTCCCGGCGCAGGAAGTTTCGCCGCCAGATCATTAAGATAATTAGTAAGACTCTTTGAAGCATACATAGAAAACTCCTTTTATGTCTTGGGCATTTTGCCGGAGGATTTGCGGCCGGCACAATTAGAAAATTTTTGACACTCCTTGTTTTTCCTTCTCGGTCGGCAAGGATTTACGCCGAGCGAAAGGCGATATTCCCGCCTACTATCTCACGCCTGCAGAGAGGCGTAAACCGCGGCCGACGGCAAAAATTTTCGTGACGGCCGTAAATCCGCAGGCAAAATGCCAAGGGCCGTACCCGTCACGTAACGCCTTTATTCTTTTTCAAATATTCGACGTCTAACTTGTCTTTTTCTCTGCCCGTGGATTGTTTATTTTTAATGATATTTTTTTTGAGAGGAATGGTACCTGATAAGCTTTGTAATATTTCTTTGCAATCTTCGTTCAACATAGGGTGATTTTTTCAATGACCATAGTTCAGCCGTAAGATCCCACATAAAAGAAACTCTTTTTGCAGGAGATCCCCCCGCATACCCCTCATCGTTCTTCGATACTTTTCCTACTGAAACTTTTTTCCTGTTTACTTTCATCGGTATGGCCCTATTATATCATAATTTTCAGATTATTGCTCGTCTAACATCCCGCAAAAAATCCTTTATGTCGCAAGGCATTTTTCCGGAGGATTTATGGCCGGCTAACTTCTCCACATGTCGCCCGGAAAAAATCGGGGTGTTTACTCGCGAATTAAGATTTTAGCAAAATTTATTCTGCGGTTTCGGGCATTCCGGTGGAGCACATGCCAAAGGCATGTGCGACAATACCGGGACGGCGAGGATGTCTGAGCCCTTGACACAGAAGTGTCAAGGGCGAGTTCCGCAGCCGCCGAAAACGCGGAAGAAATTTTGCGGTCCTTGATTTTCGAATGAAAATCAAGGAAAAATCTTTCTGAGCGAGGAAAGGCCCCGATTTTTCCGGGGCCTTTATCTTTCACGCCTGCAGCGAGGCGTAAACCGCGGCCGACGGCAAAAATTTTCGTGACGGCCGTAAATCCGCAGGCAAAATGCCGGGGGTCGTAATAATTAAATAATATGTACCCGGAATTTGTCCACATCATTATTATTTGTAACAGTTGTGTAAAGCGTCTGCTATGATCTACAAGAGTCCAATAATATTCCCTTCACAATCTGTGTCTATCAGTTCACCTCCGGGCATACTCGGGAGGCCGGGCATGGTCTGGATTAAACCGCATACGGGGGACAAGAATCTCGCCCCGATGGAAGCGCGGATGTCC
>JBAZGE010000089.1:0-5533 GCA_041653035.1 Candidatus Omnitrophota bacterium | reverse complement strand
ACCTCCCTTTTTATTGAAAGTATGGCACATTTTTGAGGAGTGCACTTTTAATTGTTAAATCCTATTAAAAACAGTGCACTTTTAGTTGTTAAATGACAATTTTTCCGAAAACGCTTGATTCTAAATATAGTTAGGTGTATAATAAAAAGCTTAACTACTACAACCTAAAAAGGCGGGTCATCATGGCGAATCACAAGAACGGCAATAAACCGAAGAAGAATAATATGATGCTTAATCGTTCTTCTCTCGGCTGGATAATCCTTATTGTTATTTTTTACATGCTGGTTTCGTTGAATCTCCCGTTAACCGGGATCCCGCAGGATATTACCTACGGTAAATTTTACAAAATCCTGAAAGAGGAACCGCAGAAGATCAAATCGCTGGTTAAGATCGACACGCGGCTTGAAGGGGAATTTACCGATAATACCCGTTTTAAATTGAACATCCCGGAGAACGACCAGGGGCTTCTGAATGTCATCAGGGAGAACGTGAGTAATTTCGAGGTCAAGCCTTTCAGTAATTTCTGGGTGGCGCTTCTTTTCAACCTCGGCCCGGTGCTGTTGATCATCCTTTTCTGGTGGTTCATGGTTTCCCGCGGCGAGCAGTTAGGCAATAAGATCATGACTTTCGGCAAGTCCCGTCCGAAAATACAAGATGACAAAGACAAGGAGCGGGTTACCTTTTTGGATGTGGCGGGAGTCGACGAAGCGAAAGAAGAGTTAAAGGAAGTCATCGAATTTTTAAAAGACCCTAAAAAGTTCCAGCGGTTGGGAGGCAAGATCCCTAAAGGGGTTTTGTTGGTCGGCCCTCCGGGATGCGGTAAAACATTGATCGCGCGCGCGGTGGCCGGCGAAGCGGGGGTGCCTTTTTTTAATATTTCCGGTTCCGATTTTGTGGAGATGTTCGTGGGCGTGGGGGCAAGCCGGGTGCGGGACCTTTTTGAACAGGGGCGCAAAGCTTCAAAGATATCCGGCAAAGGAGCGATTATTTTTATCGACGAGATAGACGCGGTAGGCCGCCTGCGTTTTTCGGGGATCGGCGGAGGACATGACGAACGGGAACAGACCTTGAACGCCTTGCTTGTTGAGATGGATGGATTCAATACCGATCAGGGATTGATCCTGATCGCGGCAACCAACCGGCCCGATACCCTGGATCCGGCGCTTTTGAGGCCGGGGAGATTCGACCGGCACATCGTGGTCAATCTGCCCGATATTAAAGGAAGGGAAGAGATTTTGAAGGTGCATACCCGGAAGATAAAACTCGATCCTCCGGTCGATCTGAGATCGGTTGCCACGCAGACTCCCGGGTTTTCGGGAGCTGATCTGGCGAACCTCTGTAATGAAGCGGCTTTGATGGCGGCTCGGTTCGACAAGAATTCGGTTGAGATGGCCGATTTCGAAAAGGCGGTTGAACGGGTGCTGATGGGGCCGGAAAAAAAGAGCCACATCATTTCCAAAAAAGAAAAAAAGATCACCGCTATCCATGAATCCGGGCACGCGCTGCTTTCGTTGCTGCTGCCCCATGTTAATCCTCTTAAAAAAGTATCCATCATTCCTCGGGGGATAGCCGGAGGGTATACTTTTACTCCCCCGTTGGAGGATAAACATTATTGGTTGAAGACCGAACTCCTGGGAGAGATAACACTTATGCTGGGAGGCCGCGCTTCAGAGGAGTTGATCTTGAATGAAGTGACTACCGGGGCGCAGAATGATCTTGAAGTAGCCACGCATATGGCGCGCAGGATGGTTTGCCAGTTCGGTATGTCCGATAAACTGGGTAACGTTACCCTCGGCAAGAGGGAAGGTCTTGTTTTTTTAGGGCGAGACATCATGGAAGAACGGAATTACAGCGAAGAGACCGCTCGCCTTATAGATTCGGAGGTCAAACGCATAGTCGATGAATCATACGTGAAGGCGAAAGATCTCCTGCGCGAGTATAGCGCGAAACTGACTATTTTATCCGGAGCTTTGCTGGAAAAAGAGGTAATGAGCGGAGAAGAAGTTAAGGTTTTGCTCGGGATAGAAAAGACGGAAGTTTCCGACTGATCAAAGTACGTTCAAGGGGATTAAATCCATGAGAGTGATAGAAGTACGTTCTCCCCGGGAATTAAAGAGCCTGCTCCAGGATCTTAAGGTAGACCCTTATGGTATCGAGATCATGTCCCCTAAAGGGATCTCTCACCTGGTCAAGATAAACGATATTTCATGTATCGCGGCTAATATACTCAAACAGGAAATGCTCTCTTTGGGCGGGGATGCCGCTCTCCCGAGAGAGGTCCTGACCGGCAGGTTGAAGAAGACAGACTGTCTCCTTATGGGAAACCTTTCCCAGTTCAACCGCCTGCGGGAAAAATTAAAGCCCCAGCCTTTTAACCTGAATGTTCTGGGAAAAGAGTTATCCGTCGTCCTCGCCAATTACCGGCGGGGCGCGTTTTTTATCGACGCGCGGGGATATAAGCTTGATCTCTCCCGGCGGACCTGCGTCATGGGTATCCTTAATCTCACGCCCGATTCTTTCAGCGGGGACGGTCTGTACCGTTCGGCGGGAGGAACGGGAAGGGGAAGGGAGGCCATACGCGCGTACGCTGAAGATATGATCGCCGGCGGCGCCCGTATCCTTGATGTGGGAGGAGAATCGAGCCGTCCGGGGGCGAAACCGGTCCCGGTAAAGGAAGAGATTGCCCGGACAATTCCTGTTATTCAATACCTGGCCCAAAAAATTAAAGTTCCGATCTCCATAGATACCAGTAAACCGGAAGTTGCAAAACAGGCGCTGGACAACGGCGCGTGTATGGTCAACGATATTTCCGGATTACGGGACGACGCCATGCTTAAAGTTGTTTCCCGTTCTCATGCCGCAGTGGTTATCATGCATATGAAAGGCCGTCCGCGGACCATGCAGAGGGATCCGGTTTATAAATCTCTGATAGACGATATAGTCGATTATTTGAAGAACGCGGTTGCCCGCGCCGAGGAAGCGGGCATTGCCGGGGATAAGATCATTATAGATCCCGGTATCGGTTTCGGGAAAACTCCCGGGCATAATCTGGAAATATTGCGCAGGCTTCGGGAGTTTAAGATCCTGGGCAAACCGATCCTGGCCGGGCCTTCGAGGAAATATTTTATCGGCAAGCTCCTGAACGCCCAACCGCAGCGGAGAGTTTCGGGTACCATCGCTTCCTGCGTTTTGGCGGCCGTAAACGGAGCCAATATCGTGCGGGTTCATGACGTGAAAGAGGTTGCGGAAGCGCTTACCGTATCGGACGCGATACTGCACAGCGATGTTCCGGCCTGTTAAACAATGGATAATCTGACTATTAATTTTTTTGAGCTGGCCGCGCAGGGATGGAGGCCTGCGGTGGAAATACTCATCCTCTGGTCTGTTATTTACCATATTCTTTTGTTCCTGGAGGGGACGAGGGCGATCCAGGTTTTGCGCGGGGTGATCGTGTTGGTTATTTCTTTTTTCCTGTTCCAGAGGCTCGGCTTTATGACTCTTGACTGGCTGCTTACGAAACTCTTTGGGATATCGGTTATCGCTATTTTAATCATATTTCAGCCGGAATTAAGGCAGGGACTGGCACGGCTCGGACAGCGGAATTTATTCGGAACGGTCATGAAAGAGGAGGAGATAGAAGCGATGCTGCAGCAGATTTTCACTGCCTGCGAGGCGCTGTGCAGGGAAAAGCAGGGAGCGCTTATCGTAATCGAAAATAAGAATACCTTGAACGAGTATATCGAGAACGGGGTTATGGTTGACGGGCGGGTTTCTGCCGAGCTTATAGAGGCTGTTTTTACCCCGAAAAATCCACTTCATGACGGCGGCATGATAATACAGCATGGCCGTATTGCGGCTGCGGCTTGTTTATTTCCGTTAACACAAAATCAGACTTTGAGCAGGATCTTCGGTACCAGGCATCGGGCGGCTCTGGGATTGAGCGAAGAAACCGACGCGGTGGTTATCGTCGTATCCGAGGAGCGGCAGGATATGTCCTTAGTGTACGGATCGAAGCTGCATAAAGACCTCAATCGGGAAGAACTGATTTCTCGGATACAGGAGATCCTGAAGGCGAAAAATGGCTAAAGAAAGATTTTTTCATAAACTCATCCGCTGGACCAGATCGCACCCCTGGCTTAAACTTATCGCTTTGATATTGGCGATTATGGTCTGGTTTTACATCCGGGATGAAATTAACCGGTTTAATTTCTAGCGTCTGCTGAAAAAAAGCTTCATCTGCTTTGTTGCTGCGATCGCATCTGAAGCTTTTTGAGCGGACTTATTTAAAAGAGTTTTTCACTACAAACTGCTAAAAAACTATGAGACTGGGAGTTAATATAGACCATGTGGCGACGCTTCGGCAGGCGCGGTTGGGTAAGGAACCGGATCTGGAGTCTGCGGTTTTGGCGTGCGAGCGGGCCGGGGCGGATAGTATCGTCGCGCATCTGCGGGAAGACCGCCGGCATATCCAAGATAAAGATGTATACCGTTTAAAGGAATCGATAAAAACGAAGTTCAACCTGGAAATGTCCATCGCCGAAGATATCGTAAAAGTAGCCTGCAGGGTTAAGCCTCATCAGGCAACGCTGGTTCCGGAAAAACGCCGGGAATTGACCACTGAAGGAGGCCTGGACGTAGCGGGAAATCCGGAAAAGATCAAACGGGTAGTCGGAATATTGAGAAAATACGATATCGGAGTGAGTTTGTTTATCGATCCTGAAAAAAAACAGATCGATGCCGCGCATAAAGCGGGGGTGGACAGGATAGAATTGCATACCGGCAGGTACGCCGATGTCCGGAGTAAAAAACAGCAATTGGTATTTTTGCAGGAGATTCGGGAGTCCGCGTATCACGGGCGTGAACAGGGGATGCGCGTGTTCGCGGGGCACGGACTGGGTTATCACAGCGTTTCTTCCGGCATCACGCGTATCGCGGAGATCGAGGAATTGAATATCGGGTATTCCATCGTGTGCAGGGCGGTGATGGTCGGTTTGGAGACGGCGGTCCGCGAAATGAAGGAGTTAATTACCCGATGAGAATAATCGGCACGGGAGTGGATATTACCGAGGTACGGCGGATACGGCAGGCGGTTGAGAAATGGGGGAATAGTTTCCTTGACCGTGTTTTCACCAAGGAAGAGATCAAAAATGCCAGGGCCCGCAGTAGTCTTTATCAACATTTAGCCGGGAGATTTGCCGCTAAGGAAGCCATTTTTAAGGCCCTCGGCGATGACACTCTGAACTGGAAAGATATTCAGGTGTTGAATGATTCGCAGGGAAAACCCTATTGTGTTTTTTTAAACGGTAAAGGGCGGAAAGTGGAAGTCTACCTGTCGATTTCCCACGTAAAAACATATGCGGTTGCCAATGCGATTATCGCGGAGAAACCCTGACGCTCACAAGGGTGATTTCGGGCATATCTTTATTGTGGGAGGATCGGCCCGGTATTCGGGCGCGGCTGTTTTGAGCGCTGCGGCGGCCCTGCGTTCCGGCGCGGGACTGGTCACTCTGGGTATACCCGCGGGGCTGAATAG
>JBAZGE010000088.1:0-5639 GCA_041653035.1 Candidatus Omnitrophota bacterium | reverse complement strand
GCGCAAAAAGCAAAAAACCGCCGAGGTTAGTAGTCCGCCCCTTTACGGCTTTAGATTAACTAATCTTCAACAAAATTTATTTTCTTTATTATACCACCCTTTTCGTTATTTGTAAAAAGGTTATTTTTCACATCATCCGACGGAAAAAATCCTGTTAAAATACCCCGTGTAATCGGAATCCCGGATCCGGCCAACTAAGCCAGTTCACGGTAGAACAGCATCAGGATCCTGGTGCGCCGGAAATGCATAATCTCCTCCTCCATATTTCAAACACCACCGCTCCGATGATACAAATCACCCCGCCCAGGAATAAAGTATTCGGCGCCCCCAAGGTACTGGCTGCGCTTCCCGCCAACAAGCTCCCGAAAGGAACCATACCCATAAACGACATAGTATAAAAACTCATCAACCTGCCGCGCTTATCTTCCTCCACAATGGTCTGCAAAACCGTGTTGCTTGCCGCCATCTGCACCATCATCGCAAAACCGGAAACGAAAATCGCCAGCAGAGAGAACCAGAAAACCCGGGAAAAAGAAAAAACCATAATCCCGAAACCGAAGAGTACGGCCGCCGCCGGGATCAACCGTTCCAGGCCCGCGGCATGTTTCTTCCCGGCCAGATACAAAGCACCGATCAACGCCCCAAAACCGGCCATTGCCATCAAAAATCCCAGAGTTTTGGGGCCGCCGTGGAAAATATCCCGTGCAAAAACCGGCATTAACACCTGATACGGCACGCCCATTAAACTGATCAAACTTAACAAAATCAGGATCGTCTTTATAGAACCTGAATTAAAAACGTACCTGAATCCTTCACGAATATCATACAAAACATGGTTGTGCGAAGGATTCAAAACCCGGGGGGTTATCTTCATCGCCAGCAAAGACGCGATGACCGCGCAATAACTGAGGGCATTGATTAAAAAACACACCCCTTCTCCGGCAACGGCAATCAGGATCCCGGCTATCGACGGGCCGATTAACCGCGCCACGTTCACCATGGATGAATTGAGTGCAATTGCATTGCCGAGGTCTCCGCGCTTCCCGATCATCTCCACGGTGAAAGCCTGCCGCACCGGCATATCAAAAGCGTTGATCAATCCCTGACAAACGCTTAAAACAATAATCTGCCAAACTACTATAGTATTGGTAAATACCAGGGCCGTCAACACCAGCGCCTGCAGCATAGCCAGACTTTGCGTCACCAGCAGGATCCGGTGACGGTTATACCTGTCCGCGAAAACACCGGCAAAAGGCATGAGCAAAAAAGCGGGAAGCTGGCCTAAAAAACCCACGATCCCCAGTAAAAACGCGGAGTTCGTCAGGCGGTATACCAGCCAGCTCATGGCGATCGACTGCATCCATGTGCCGATCAGAGAAATGCTCTGTCCCGCAAAAAACAAACGGTAATTCCTATGCTGCAAAGCGCGGAAAATATCTTTAAAATCCATATTATTCGTAGCGTAAAGCTTCAATGGGATCGAGTTTGGAGGCCTTTTGCGCCGGCCACAGCCCGAAAATAACACCGACAACTAATGAAAACCCGGCCGCCATGACCACCGAAGAGGAGGAAACAATCACGGTCCAGCCGGCGAAGCGGGTGATCAAGACTGCCGTTCCCGCTCCCAGCATAATACCGGCCATACCGCCGAGGAATGACATCAGTACCGCCTCTATGAGAAACTGCACCATAATATCCTTATTATTCGCGCCGATGGCTTTGCGCAGGCCGATCTCCCGCGTACGCTCGGATACCGATACCAGCATGATATTCATAATACCTATACCCCCGACCAGAAGCGAGATAGCTGCGATCGCGCCCAAAAGCATGGACATGGTTTTGGTAGTCGATTCCAGCGTGCTTTTGATATCGGACATATTGCGGATCTGGAACGAATCTTCCCCGGCCTTGGTATTGGCCAAACGGTGCTGTTTTACGATAAGCGCATGTACTTCCTGCTGCGCCGCCTCGACCAGTTCCGGGCCGTTGGCTTCCACATTAATAGAATCGACGTATTCTTTCCCGAAAACCCTGAACATGGCGGTGGTGATGGGAATGATCGCCGTATCATCCCGGTCATGAAAGGTATCCGCCCCTTTTACCGGTAATATGCCGATCACCCTGAAATTGATCAGATTCAGCTTTATGGTCTCGCCGATCGGGTTGGCATCCCCAAAAAGATTTTTCACTACCGTCGCTCCCAGCAAAATAACCTTGGCACGGTTTTTGACTTCTTCTTCGCTGAAAAACCGTCCCACTGCCGGCTGAGAAGCGCGCATTTCGGCATAATCCACACCCGTACCTTCTACCTGCGTATTCCAGTTTTGATTCGCATAGACCATCTGCGCCCTGCCCGTCACCGAAGGAGACACCCTTTTCACGCTATCGGTCAATTTCGCGATAGCGGCGGCATCCTGCAGGGTAAAACGCGTCACCGTGCCCGACTGCATAGATACGCCATGTAACCTCGATGACCCGGGCCTGACCACCAGAAGATTGGAACCTAAAGAAGCCAGCTGCTGCTCAATGGAAACCTTGGCTCCCTGCCCCAGCGCCAGCATGGCGATGACCGCAGCCACCCCGATCAATATGCCCAGGATGGATAAAAAAGACCGCATTTTATGCGACACCATCGCCCCGGCGGCCTGGCGCAGATAATCAAAAAACTTAGCCTCCCGGGCCATGCGTTCGGACCTGGACAAAACCACATCCACTATTTTATCCGACCGGCTTTCCGCCGCAGGATTTCCCGGGACATCCCCCTTCTCATCGGAAATGATCCTGCCGTCACGCATGATAATCACCCGCCGGGCATGCGCCGCAATTTCTTTTTCATGGGTGACCATGATAATAGTTTTGCCCGTATTATTCAAGTCTTTCAGGATGGCGATTATTTCTTCCTTGCTTTTAGAATCGAGATTACCGGTAGGCTCATCGGCCATAAGGATAAGCGGATCATTGACCAGGGAGCGCGCGATGGCCACGCGCTGCTGCTGCCCGCCGGAAAGCTCGTTCGGCCGGTGATTCATCCTATCCTCAAGCCCCACTTCTATGATCCGCTGCTTTGCTTTCTCTTTTAAATGGCGTTTCCCGGCATAGATCAAAGGCAATGAAGCATTCTCCAGCGCGGTCATCCGGGGAAGTAAATGAAACTGCTGAAAGACAAACCCCACCAGGCGGTTGCGCACCGCGGATACTTCCTCGTCGGAAAGATCGTGGATCTTTTTCCCGCCCAGATAGTATTCCCCGGAATCCGGTCTGTCCAACAACCCCAGCAAATGCATGAGCGTTGATTTTCCCGAACCGGAAGCCCCCATGACCGCCACGAATTCCCCGGGCGCGACGGTCAAAGAAACATCCTGCAAGGCCTTTACCTCAACCTCGCCCATATGATAGGTTTTGGATACGTTTTTCAGTTCGATCATACTCTTAACTCCGAAATTTACATTTTAGCTATGTCGTAATTAAAGCACGTAAATGGTAAACGGTAATTCGTAAAGCGTAATTTATAATGAAATCGCACTCGTGTCCCAAATGCCCCCCCGCAGCAAGCTGCGAGGCATCAAAACCAAATCTTTCAAACGGAATCGCTGCAAGCAACGAGGGATTAGACCTCCGAGATTAAATACGACGCAGCGCCGGATATCTTTTTTTGAGATATGAATTTATATGTTGTCATTCTGAGGAGCGAAGCGGCGAAGAATCTCGACGGAAAGAGATTCTTCGCCCCGCATTTGCGGGGCTCAGAATGATGTAATTGGGACAACAATAATGAAATCGTTATATAAACAATTCCTTATGATTACGCTTTACGAATTACGATTTACAAATTACGATTAATCATTCTGGTTAAGAATTCGATAAAATATCTCTAAATCCGAGTTTAGCGGCCCGGCATAAAAGGATTTTTTCCTATATTATTCTTGGGAAGGCTGTATTTTTTTGATTTAAGCGTTATCGTATCGCCGGCGGTAAGGCCTGAAAGGACTTCGATATTTTTATCGTCGGTGATACCCAGCGTAACACGGGTTTTCACCGGTTCCTGTTCGGCTCCCCGGAATACCAAAACATACCAGTCTCCGTTGTCTTTATAAGCCGCCTCAGCCGGAATAAGCAGGATATTTTCCTTGTCCTGCTCTATAAAGTCCACGGCCGCGTTCATGCCGGACCGAAAAAACGCGGGAACCTCCTCGGGAATCAGATCAACCTTATAAATAGTCACATTATTGACCGTCTCTGATTCGTAATAAATATGTTCGACCACCGCCTTGATTTTTGTATCGGGATAGGCGTCAAGAGTAATCACCGTTTTCATATCGAGTTTGATCTTTCCGATATCGGTTTCATCGACCTGCGCGCGCACGATAAGCCGGTCCGACAATACCACGACCGCCTCCGTGGTCGTAACCGTCTGTCCCGGCTGAATGGTTCCCACGATAACCTCTCCGTCTATCGGCGCCGGCAAAGGAATAGGCTTATACGCCTCTTCCCAGTGCTTCAATGACTCTTCCCCCTTGCCCCGGGCCGCGTCTATCAACGCCGCCCTGTCCGTGGAACTCATCCAGGCCAGGACCTGCCCGGGCTTGACTTCATCCCCTTCTTTAACCATGATCTTCTCGATCCTGCCGTTCACCGGAGGCTTCACTTCCAGGCGATTCTTGGGAAGCACCGTACCGGTACAGGAGATATACGTCCGGATCGTTCCGGTAAACGGGCGCATCTTCCTGACCATCTCCCCGGACGCTTTCTTCTTTTGCGGCCCGAGATAAAAATAATACCCCGCCCCTCCCGCGATAACCAGAACCAGTAATAAACCTATAATCTTATTGCGCATATTCCAGCGTTTCTCCTTTCGCCTGGATCCAGCCCGCCTCGGCCTGCAACGCGCCCGCCCGGGCTTCCAGGAAATTTTTCTTGGCGCTTACCAGGTTATCTTCAATGATCGTCCAGTCATCAAATTTTATCAACCCCAGAGAATACTGTTCCTCGGCAATTCGGGCCCGTTCTTCATAGGCGGATAGGAATTTCTTCCGCACTTCCACCGTCTCAACCGCATCCAGCAGTCCCGCCCAGGACTGTTCAAGGGCCACGATAAGACTGCCTTTCGTGCTCAGCTCATCCGACTGCAGCTGCCGGAACTTTGACTGCGCGAGAGATACTTCGGCTTTCCGCAATCCCCCTTCGAATATCGGCCAGGATAAAGTCAGCCCCGCGTTCCACTGGTCATATTCGGGAGGCCAGCGGTTATTGGTTTTGCCCGCCCCGGCTGTGGCTGAGAAAGAAGGAAAAAAATCAGCTTCTGCGGATTTAATACCGAAGTGCGCGGCATTCCTCCGGGCGATAAGTTTTCCCAGTGAAGGATGGGTCTCGGCCATAGTTTCAAAATCATTCTTATCCATATCGGGAACGCTGACCGTAAAATCTCCCCGCGCCCGGACATCGGAAAACTGCTGCCTGCCCATTTCTCTCAACAACTGTCTCTGCGCAACCTCCAGCGCCCTCCGAGCCTGGGCAGCCTCAAAATCCGCTTCCGCCACGTTCGCTTCCGCGGTCAAAAGCGCCCCTTTATGTTCTATGCCGGATTCATAACGCAGGGTGATCAATTCCAGATTACTCCTGCGTATCTGTCTGATCTCCCC
>JBAZGE010000087.1:0-5707 GCA_041653035.1 Candidatus Omnitrophota bacterium | reverse complement strand
TTCCCGGAATATGGCGCTTGCACTTAAAAAAACCTATGAAGCTATGCCTGAACCGAAGTTTGTCATCACGGTCGGTGACTGCGCTCTCGATGGAGGACCTTTTAAAGAAGCCTATTATGTTGAGGGTGGAGTGAAAAATCTGATCGGCCCGGTTGTCCTGCATATTCCCGGTTGCCCTCCCAGTCCCGCAAAGATCATAGCGGCGTTGATACACTTCCTGAAGAACGCCTGATTCTTGAAAAAAAGGGGACGGTTCTATTTTTCTTGTTACAAGTGTTACAAAAACGTTGAAAAATAGAACCGTCCCCTTTTTTTTCGATCCATCTCCTTTCTTTTTGTTTTGATAGAATTCGTAATGGTGATAAAATATGTTTGTTGGGAACTGTTTATGAGAATATTATGATGGAGGCGGGAAATGTCTGTTTATATGATCGTGGAAGCTTTGGAGGTCATGGATAAGAAAAAGTACGGCGAATACATCCGGAAAGTGCCGGCTACGATAGAGCGGTTCGGCGGAAGGTATCTTGTCCGCGGCGGAGAGGTTACGCTTGTTCATGGAGGCTGGAAACCTTCGCGGCTCATTATCGTTGAGTTCGCATCCATGGATACGTTCAATGCCTGGTTTCATTCGCCGGAATACGGGGCAATCGCGCCTCTGCGCGAGCAGGGGGCGAGAACCAACGCCATAGTGTTGGAAGGGGGAGAGCCGGGGGATGGAAAATAACCGTGATACAAATTCCCGCATTGTTTATTCAACCTCTCACGGACAGATGTGCCCTGAATGCTCCCGGCCGATTAAGGAATGTGCATGCCGCGGGTTGAAAAAAGCGGCTGTGCCAAAAACCGACGGTTTCGCGCGGGTACGTTATGAGACTAAATGCCGTAAAGGTAAAGGTGTGATCGTGATCGTCGGGCTGACGGTGAATCAGCTAAGGCTTGAAACCTTGGCCAAAGATCTAAAACACAAGTTCGGCACCGGCGGCACAGTGAAAGATCTTGCGATCGAACTGCAGGGTGATCACCGTGAACAGGTAACCAGGGAACTGCTCAAAAAGGGATATTTGGTTAAATAAGTGAAAAGGCGGGTTTTGTTCTCCTTTAAGAGCATTTAAGGACTTTGAAACGTAAGGGATGTTGTTCGGTTTGGTTTGTTTTGACCATGTTTTGACCGAAAATAACTTGTTTCGTTTTTGCCGGGGTGTATAATATCTTGAATTTGTTGAGCAAATATAGTATGTTCACTTGTCGAAAGAGAAGTGTTATTTTTTTAATTAGTAACACGATTTTTAAATTAGTATTACGTGGGAGGTATTGTTTTGACGCGGCAGGCGGAGCGCAATGATATTTCGATAATAGTCCCTCTTAAGAACGAAGAGGATAACGTCGGCAAATTGGTTCGTGAAATAGAGGGGGTTCTTTTTGCCCGGGAAAGATCGTTTGAAATAATCCTTGTTGACGATTGCAGTACCGATGATACCGTATTCGAAGCCGAGTCGTTAAGAAAACTCGGCCCGTGCGTGCACGTTTATAGCAATCCTTATTCGGGAGGTCAATGCGCCGCAATCTTTCATGGATTTCGGAATTCAAGCGGGATGATTTTGGTTACTATTGACGGGGACGGGCAAAATAACCCGGCGGATATTCCCCGGATAATCGAGGCGTTGGAAAAAGGTTTTGATTTTGTGGGAGGCTGGCGGCAGAGGAGAAAAGACCCTTTGTTCCGGAAGGCGGTTTCTTTTCTGGCAAATAGCGCGTTTTTTCTGAAAACCGGTATCCGCTTGCGCGATTATAATTGTGGATTTAACGGTGTTTCAAGAGCGCTTATGGAAAGGATTTCGCCTGAAAATGATCAACTGCGTTTTATGAAGGCGGTACTGGTTTCCAAAGCGGCTTTATTTACCGAGATTCCTGTTGACCATAGGAAACGCGCGCAGGGGCGTTCAAAGTACGGTTTCGCGGCGATAATGAAAACGGGCATGGATTTCTGGTTTAATTTCAGATGTATAAAGGCATGACGGAACAGACGCGTGTCAGGGGTATCCTGTTTGTTCTTTTGTTTGCGGGCGCGTTCCTCCGGTTGTTTAAATGGTTGAATGGGGGGTTGTGGTATGACGAAGCGCAGTGGGGGATACTCGCGCAAAGGAGCGTGCCGGAAATATTTGTCTCGTCGGGCATAATTGCCAAGCCGCCTCTTTTCGGTATCTTTCTGCACTGGTGGAGCCGAATGGGGGCGGGTGAGTTTTTTCTCAGGCTTTTGCCGTTTTTTTTCGGTTTTCTCTCGCTTATTTTCATTTTTAAACTCGGTAAATTTCTGTTTGACGCGCAAACAGGATTGATCAGTTCAGCCATATTATCCTGTTCTCCCCTGCATGTTTATTATTCTCAAGAGTTGACACCTTATACGCTGACTGTTTTTTTATCCATCCTAATGGTTTATTATCTGCTAAAGGCATCTCGTAGTAACAGGACTATGGATTGGGTATTCTTTTTGTTGATTTCCATAGCTTCGATATTCACCAACTATTTCCTTTTTTTAATGATATTTACCTGTATGGGGATATTTTTCATCTTCGGAATTCCCTCTCGAAAGTGGGT
The DNA here is from genome assembly GCA_041653035.1 of Candidatus Omnitrophota bacterium. Lineage (GTDB taxonomy): Bacteria > Omnitrophota > Gorgyraeia > Gygaellales > Profunditerraquicolaceae > JAQTZX01. The sequence continues at coordinate 3,112 of JBAZGE010000087.1, read as the reverse complement.
CTTGGTGCATGCCTGTATGGCGGTTTGTTTTTTATTGTTTTATTTTGTTTTCAATAACCAGGCAGATGCTTTTGGATCAGCCCGTTTTTTGGAGCATCTTACTTGGATGCCTAGAGGGGACGTTTTTTATATCGGCCAGTTAATGAGTGTCATTACTTCCGGGTATAACGCCGGGCCTGTTGCGGCAGCCGCGTTACTGGCACTGTATGGATTATTGTGGGGCAGAGCCGTAACCGGGAGTAAAGGGCGGGAAAAGAGAGCGGTTTTTATTTTATTATTCTGGGCGGTTTTTCCTGCCGCGTGTTTGTATACTATTTCGGGGTTTTTTTCGGTATTTCTCTACCGGAATCTGATATTCGTTTTACCGGCGTGCATCATATTGGCAGGCTATGGATTGCGGATTTTCTCTTATAAGGTGAGGGTCGCGATTATGGCGGCAGTTTTTGTGGCCGCCGGTTTTTCACTTCAGGCGTATTACAGTAATGTTTTTCCATATCCCGAAAAGTTTTACAGGCCGGGAGTGCATCGAAAAAAAGACAACCGTTCCGCGTCTTCTTTTATAATCGCCAATATGCGTGAAGGGGATGCCGTGCGGCATACGTGTTATTCCACTATTCTTCCGTTTATATATTATCAATACGGTTTGAACAAGAAAGGGAAAGAGCAGCCTCTGTCTTTATCGGGCAAGAAATATTTTGCCGGAGATATTACGGACGTGATCCCTTTGAAAAAAACATATAAGCGTTTATGGTTTGTGTTTTCCGGATGGGAGATCCCCGGGTGGAAAGAACGGAAGATAAGAAAATATCTGGATAATAACTACCGGCTTTTGTCGCGGACTGATTTTTCCGGGATACGCGTGTATCTGTACAGTCTTATATAGCTATGGGAACAATCGGTTTGTTCAAACAAAGATATCTCAGTTCACTGGCACGGTTATTCCGTGCGGATTCTTCCGATTCCCGCTGGTATATCAGGAAAATGATCGCGGAATCCGGGATGAGCGAAAGATATATCCGGCATATAATCGGCGAGCCGGGGAGTACGTGTATAGTTTACCGGGAGACTGAAGAACCTGCCGGTTTTTGTATCCTGCGTAAATCCGCGTGGGATACCGCTTGTTTCGGTACGGGGGCGGGCGGCATTGAATATCTTATCGCGGGAGGGAACAGCGAATCCGATAAGAAAAAAATAAAAAAAAAGCTTTTGGAAGCCGCGCTGCAATTAAGCAGGGAGAAAAAAATTTTTTTCTTGAACTCAAAAGTTGAAAGCGCCGATATCGTATCGGCGCATGTCCTCGCGGATTCCGGATTCAAACTTATGGATACGATTGTCACATACGCGTTTTTGAAAAAAAGTCGTCCCCGGATCGTGTCTCTTAAAGGAATATTTAAGGTGAGAAATTTCCAGAAGAGCGATTTGCCGTGTATGTCCGTTTTGGCGGCCGGATCTTTTTCGAAAGACCGGTTTCACGCCGATCCCCGGCTGAGAAGCCGTGCCGGAGAATTGTTCGGAAAATGGCTGTCCGGAAGCTTTTTGTCCGGTACGAATATTACTTTGTATACGGCGTGCAAAGGGGGGAGGGCCGCGGGTTTCCTTTTGTATAGGCTGGATGAATTCTGGGTTAAGGAATGCGGATTCCGGATCATCGGCCGCGGGCTGTCGGCGGTTTCCCCGGAAGCCAAAGGGGCGTATATCGGGCTTGTCAATAGAGTTGTCCGTGATGTGCTGGAACGGTATGATGCCGCCGAGTTTGAGACCCAGCTTACTAATCTTGAAGTTTTGCGTATATGGCATAAGTTTGGATTTGAATTTACGCGCGCCAGGCATACATTCCATAAATGGTTAATATAGGATTTTTTATATCCGCTAAAGAAAAATTACGGCGCTGCGGTATACGTCCGTTCTTCAGATTCGTGAAAATATGCTGTAAACGGCCGTTTCGGGTTATGAAACAGCCGGTGTTAAAGGTAATTCTCGGGGTTACTTATGAATGCCAGTGCCGTTGCGGACATTGCGGGATGTCTCTTTATAATAAAGACGCCGCTAAAGAGCTTTCAACCCGGGAGTGTATTGATATTATCGGTCAAGTTGCGGCTCTGCCGTCCGGTTTTATCCTGTTTTCTTTTTTCGGCGGAGAACCTCTTTTGCGGAAAGACATTCATGATCTCATCGCGTGCGCGTCCGCCCGGGGGTTGTTCTGTGAAATCGAGACCAACGGGATCCTTCTGGACAGCGCCTGCGCGTGCCGCCTGAAAAAGGCCGGAGTGCATCATGTTTTTATCAGTATCGACGCCCCGGATGCTTCCGCTCACGATGATTCGAGGGGATATCCCGGCGCGTTTCGGGACGCGCTTCGCGCCATGGATTGTTGTGCCGGAGAACATATCCCGTTCAGTGTTTCGAACTGCGTCTCAAACAGGCACAGCGATAGGACGCAGGAGATTATCTCTTTGGCCAGGAAGATGAAGGCGGAGTCGGTACGTTTTCTTTTTCCCGCGGAGACGGGAAATTTTATTGAGCCCGGGAAACATGAAAAAAAACTTGATGAGGCCGTTAAAGAAAAGATCAAATCGTTCCTTACTCCCGGATTTTCGTACCTGGAATCCACGTTTTTCAATCGTCCGGGAATCCGGAAATTATGCCCGGCGTATAAAAGATGGTTTTTTTATGTTTCATGTTACGGGGAAGTGCAGTTATGTCCTTATTTGCCTTTAATTTTCGGAAACGTCCGTTCCGGGAATTTGGTTGAAATACTGAATGCGATGTGGAAAAATCGTATATTTTCTTGTTTTCACGATTCGGAGTGTTTGATAAATGATCCCGGCGTACGGGAATATGTATCCAGCGGCGGTTTCGCTCTGCGGCGGGAAAAAGGGGCATTTTTTTTGGGAAAAGCTGATAGATAGGAGGTGAGCGCTATGCGTGTATTATTTTTTTTCATCGCAGCGGTGGTTTTTGTTTGTTTTCCCTCTTGGGCGAAAAGCGCTGTGGTGTATTTAAAAAACGGACAGGTTTTAGAAGGAGAGATTGTTGAAAAGAACGATTTTTATATCAAAGTCATAGACCCGGGACAGGGAGTTCCGCTGATATATTTGTTGTTCGAGATTGA
>JBAZGE010000086.1:4966-6123 GCA_041653035.1 Candidatus Omnitrophota bacterium | reverse complement strand
TGCCACACTAAAAACCACATCTATCTTCCTTCGGTTAAAGAACCGGACAGGCTTTGGGATGAGATCGGCGGCTGTAAAGATGTTCTGCAGAAGGAGCTTGGTGTTCCGGTTGACTGGTATTGTTATCCTACCGGGGGGTTTACCGAAGAGATAAAAGCACTGGTGAAAAAAGCCGGTTATAAGGGGGCGTGTACCACCGCGCGCGGTTTTGCAATAGGGAATAAAGATGTGTATGAATTAAAGAGGGTTAAAGTTACCAATTCCGACACTACCAAGCCGTTTAGCTTTTGGGCGAAACTTTCCGGTTATTACAACCTGTTTAGAAGGCAAAAAGCCGGCGGTTAAGATGTTGAATACCGATAGGGAATCAGGGGTTATGTTCCGGAAGTGGGCGGCTTCCGCTTCTCGCGCTGTCTTTTTGCTGGTGCACGGCCTCGGCGCTCACAGCGGCCGGTGGGAGGCGTGGGGGGAATTTTTTCTTTCCCGTAATATTACGTCATTCGCCATTGAGCTTAAGGGGTTTGGCGAGACGCGGGAAGAACCGGGGCATATAGATTCTTTTTCCGTTTACCTCCGGGATATCCGTTCCCTGTGCGGGATGATCGGCAGGGAGTTCCCGGGAAAAAAGATCTTTATCGCCGGCGAAAGCATGGGAGCCCTTATCGCTTTCGAGGCGGCTGTCGCCGATCCGGGTGTTTTTTCCGGCCTTGTCTGTTTATCCATTCCCTTGAAAAGCAGGTTGAAAATATCTTTTTTGAAATACGCCGCTATCTATCTTTCCCTGGTTTTAAATCCCCGGAAACAATTCACCATGCCTTTTGACGCTGCAATGTGCACGCGTGATCCCGGTTATCGGAAGATTTTGGATGCCGACGCGCGGGAGCACCGCCTGGCTACGGCCCGTTTTTTATGGGAGATCCGTAACTCGCAAAAACGCATACGTTCTTTTCGGGATACCGTGTCTATTCCTTCTTTGTTTTTATTTGCCGGCCGGGACCAGTTCGTGGACACGCAGGTAAATAATGATTTTTACCGTGCTTTACGCGCCCCGGATAAAACAGTGATCGAGTATCCCGATATGTACCACGCGCTTTCCATTGATCTGGGGCGGGAGCGGGTGTTCGCGGATGTCGAGGCATGGATGGATCGAAGGGAGT
>JBAZGE010000086.1:0-4956 GCA_041653035.1 Candidatus Omnitrophota bacterium | reverse complement strand
GGAAATACATACTGGCGATCGATCAGGGGACAACCGGCAGCCGGGCGATCGTATACGATAAAAAGGGCAGGAAGGCAGCCGCCGCTTATCAGGAGTTCCCGCAGTATTTTCCCCGTCCGGGATGGGTCGAGCATGACCCGCAGGAGATATGGGAAAGCGTGAATAATTCCATACGGAAGGTACTTAAACAGATCCCTGCCCGTTCCATAACCGCTGTGGGTATTTCCAACCAGCGGGAGACTACCGTCATCTGGGATCGGGAGAGCGGCAAGCCGGTTTATAACGCTATTGTCTGGCAGTGCCGCAGGACCGCTCCGCGCTGTGATGAGTTAAAGCGGGAAAAGGGCACAGAGGAATTTCTCCGGAAAAAGACCGGGCTTCCCCTTGACGCCTATTTTTCCGCGACCAAGATCGAATGGCTCCTTAAGAATGTCCGCGGTATCCGTGAACGGGCGAAAAAAGGCGATTTGTGTTTTGGCACCGCGGATTCCTGGGTGTTATGGAATTTAAGCGGCGGGAAAATCCATGCTACCGATTATACCAATGCCTCGCGCACTATGCTTTTTAATATCGGGAGACTGCGATGGGATAAGGATATCCTGGCGAAATTAAATATCCCGGAGAATATCCTGCCGCAGGTTAAGCGGTCATCGGGTTTTTTCGGCAGTACGGCCGGGATCGGCGGCCTTCCCGCGGGAATTCCCATAAGCGGCATCGCCGGCGACCAGCAGGCGGCTTTATTCGGCCAGGCCTGTTTTCTTCCCGGCACCATGAAGAATACCTATGGTACCGGAGCGTTCATGCTTTTGAATACCGGCGGAAAACGCGTATTTTCCAAGCATGGTTTGATCGCTACCCTGGCCTGTGGTATTTCAGGCGAACCGGTATACGCCCTGGAAGGGGCGGTATTCATTGCCGGCGCGGCTATCCAGTGGCTGAGGGATCAATTGAGACTTTTGGACAAAGCCGCGGATTCGGAAAAAATGGCCCGGTCTGTCGCGGATAATGCCGGGGTTTATTTTGTGCCCGCGTTCGTGGGATTAGGCTCGCCCTACTGGGACCAGAACGCCAGGGGCGGAATTTTCGGTATTACCCGGGGAACGGCTCCCGGCCATATCGTGAGGGCGGCCTTAGAGTCGATGTGTTATCAGACGCGGGATGTTATCGAGTCCATGCGCGGAGATTCCGGCTTGAAGATCCGGGATTTGAAAGTCGATGGAGGGGCGTCTGCCAATAATTTCCTCTGTCAGTTTCAGGCGGATATGCTGGGTGTAAAGGTTATCCGGCCGCGCGTGATCGAAACCACTTCTTTGGGCGCGGCATACCTGGCCGGCCTGGGAACCGGCTATTGGAAGAATACCGAAGAGATAGAACGCTGCCGGAAACAGAACAGGATATTTGTTCCGAGGATGCGGAGGAGTGTTGCCGCGGGATATTACCGGGGCTGGCAGGAAGCGGTAAAAAGAATACTCAGTTTTTAATCCCCATGACTAAATACGACATTATTATCATCGGCGCGGGAGTGGTTGGTACATCCCTTGCCCGCGAACTCTCCCGTTATAAATTGCGCATCGCGGTATTGGAAAAAGAACTCGAGCCGGCGTTTGGAGTTTCCAAATCAAACAGCGGGATCATCCATCCCGGGACACAGAATCCGCCTCATTCTCTCAAGGGAAGATTGTGCGTGCGGGGAAATGAACTTACCCGGGTTATTGCCGGGGAATTGGGCGTGGATTTTAAAGAAACGGGGGAATTGATCACGGCTTTCAGCGAGGAAGAATTGAGCCGTTTAATGGAAATAAAACGCGATGCCGAAATGCTGGGAGTTCCCCGTTTGGAGATCGTGGGCCGCGATTGGCTGAGGAAGAATGAGCCTAATCTGAGCCGGGATGTTTCAGCCGCTTTGTATGCTCCCACCGCGGGGATTATCAGCCCGTATCGCCTGGTATATGACCTGTGTGAGAACGCGGAAAAAAACGGGGTCGAGATATATACCGGATACGCGGTTACCGCTTTTCGCCGGCAGGATTCTTCTTCCCGCGGTTTTGAGATCGTTACATCCCGGGGAGTATTCAATTCCAGGTTCCTGGTAAATTGCGCGGGGCTGTTCGCCGACGAAATAGCGGGGATGGCCGGGATCACTGATTTCAAGATCAGTCCGCGCAAAGGAGAGGAATTCATATTGGACAAAAAAAAGCGGAATATGACCCGCCATCTCCTGTTTCCCGTGCCTTCCGGGAATTCCAAAGGGATTTTGGTGATCAAGACCGCGGACGGTAATCCCATGATCGGCCCGACCGCCGAGGATACGGGGGATAAAAACGACCTTTCCACTTCGGATGAAGGTTTTCTGAAAGTCCTTGCCGGCGTGCAAAAAATGGTGCCGTCAATTAACGGCGGCGATATTATCGCTTATTTTGCGGGTTTACGGCCGGTTGCCGGGGATGATTTTATCATTCGTCATGAAGACGCGTTCCCCGGCCTGGTTACGGTTGCCGGGATCCAGTCTCCGGGGTTGACCAGCGCGCCGGCGATCGCGCTTTTGGCCGCCGATATATTAAAAAATCATGGTTTGATCTTGAGGAAAAAGTCCGTCTTTTATGCGCATCGCCGTAAGACCAGGCATTTATTCGCCATGCCTTTGTCGCAGGCAAAAAACCTGATCAAAAAAGACCCCGCCTACGGAGATATCGTCTGCCGTTGTGAAATGGTATCGGCTCAAGAGATACACGGGGCCATTGAACGCGGGGCACAGACCCTCGACGGGATAAAATTCCGAACCCGCGCGCAGGCGGGCAGATGCCACGGGAGTTTTTGTACTACCAGGATCATGAAGATACTGGCGGAGGAAGCCGGCACAGCCGTTACCGCAGTAACAAAACGCGGAGAAGGCACGGAGATGGTAAAGGGAGGAAGGGGAGAACAAGGTTAATGCAGGTTAAAGATGGTTAATGATGTCTTAGTAAACGATAGTTTGGTTAAAGAAGGTTGCCTGGTATGTGGGCAGTATTGTTTTTTAACCGCCATTAACCTTACTTTAACTTTACCCCGTTAGAGAAAGCCACCGACTTTAGTCGGTGGTCTTCCGATTCCCAAGCTGACGGTGGTTTAATGCCACCGTCAGCGCAAACCGTTAGAGGACGAAGTTCTCTAACGGGGTTTACTTTAACCATCATTAACCTTTTACATGGTATTATGACAAGAAAGAAAAAAACGCTTTCTTTTCAACGTGAACTGGTCATCGTGGGAGGCGGCCCGGCGGGAATGGCCGCCGCGTTATCCGCGTACGAAAACGGGGTGCGGGATATACTCCTGCTTGAACGGGATCAGTATTTGGGCGGCATATTGAACCAGTGCGTGCATACCGGTTTCGGGTTGAGTTATTTTAAAGAAGTGCTTACCGGCCCGGAATACGCCGGCAGGTTTATCCGGAAGCTCTCCGGTATCCCGCAGATAGAGGTATCGCTGAAATCCTTCGCGGTGCGTTTAACCGCCGAAAAAAAACTGGCTTATATTAAACCCGGTGAGTTACAGGAGGTAAAAGCGAAGGCTTTGATCATGGCAACCGGGTGCCGGGAAAAGACCCGGGAAATGGTGCATATTGCCGGAACCCGGCCGGCAGGTATTTTTTCCGCGGGGCTGGCGCAGAAGCTGATCAATATCGAAGGGCTTCTGCCGGGTAAAGAAGCGGTTATTGTCGGTTCTGGTGATATAGGTTTGATCATGGCGCGCAGGCTTGTCCTGGAAGGCGCGCAGGTAAAAGCGGTGATCGAGATCAGGAAAGAAAGCAGGGGATTGCTTCGTAATGTGGTGCAGTGCGTGGAAGATTTCGATATTCCGCTTTATTTCAGCCATACGGTTTCCCGTATCAGCGGAAGAGACCGGGTGGAAAAGGTTCTGGTGAGCAGGGTTGACGATGCTTCCCGGGAAATTCCCGGTTCGCAATTTGAGATACCCTGTGATACGGTTTTGATCTCCGTGGGGCTGATCCCTGAAAATGAGCTTATAGAAATGGCGGGTGTGGAATTGGACGGGGAAACCAATTCCCCGGTCTCAGAGCAGGTTAATAAAACTTCCATTCCCGGGCTTTTTGTCTGCGGGAATGCCTATAAAGTTTATGATCTGGCGGATTCGGTGACCCGGGACAGCGAGCTTGCGGGAAAAATGGCGGCGGAGTATCTTGGTTCGTGAGTTTTCGTGTTCTCGTGTTCGTGAGTTAAAAAAAAGACGCTAACCCGCGAACACACGAACCCGCGAACACATGAACACACGAACACGCACGAACACGAGAACTACTCAATGAATAAAAGAATAACCTGTATCGAGTGTCCCAAAGGATGCAGTCTTTCCGTTGATATCGAAAACTGCAAAGCGGTGAGGGTTCAGGGGCAGCAGTGCCCAAAAGGGGAGAAATACGCTTTCTCTGAGGTTGAGAACCCCGCGCGTATCCTGACTTCCGCTGTTTTAACCCGTGGACTGGGCCTAAAGATGCTTCCGGTAAGGACGAATAAGCCTATCCCGAAGTCAAGTCTTATGGACGCTATGCGGGAGATCAGGGGAATACGGGTGGAGAAGCCCATCCATACGGGTGAAATAATCGTGAAGAACTTTCTGGGGTTGGGGGTGGATCTGGCAGCCACCCGGGATGCAGTGTAGAGCGCAAAAAAAAGGGGACGGTTCTATTTTTTTAACTCCCGATCGAGAGCAAAAAAATAGAACCGTCCCCTTTTTTTTACGTGAAAAATAAGATTGTATTTCGCGTTTTTATGGTATAATGACTTTATGACAAATCAAACTATTAACACACAAACAGGTTTTTTCGGGTTAGGGATAGCTCCGGGTATCCTGGATATCCTAGTTCGTATCAAGATCACTTCGCCGACGCCTATTCAGCATCGGGCAATACCGGTTGCTATCGAAGGCAAAGATATAATCGGGGTAGCCCAGACCGGGACC
>JBAZGE010000085.1:0-6149 GCA_041653035.1 Candidatus Omnitrophota bacterium | reverse complement strand
GGATAATCTTATTCTATTAGAAGGACTTTGTATGCGGTTTGATCGGGAAGGATATTCTCCGGCAAAGACTATGGAGTGCCTGAAAGCCCGTATAATTTACCCGGGCATCGAGAATGATTTGAGTTTTAAAGAAGCGTTGAATGCCGCTGATAATTTCATGAAGGAACGCCGCGGATGGTTCAAGGTTTCCTATCCTCGTACTTCCGCTAAAAGAAAAGCGACCGGCAGTTTGCGCAAAAATAGCCGTGACGGCGGGGAACGGCAGTCTTCGCTATCCACATCTGGAACGTCATGGTTTCCCGAGGATCGCATTTGCGATGCAACAGACGAAGGCATAATTACCGTGTATCCGGGGTATTTCAAGGACGATTCCCGGTCTGCGCTTTACAGAAGCGTGATATGGCAGGGGTTGAAGGTGTTTGAGAAGGTAGCTGTTTTGGTGATGGCGTTGCCGGAAGAAACGCGGGAAGATTTCGCGCAAAAAGTGGAAGGAATGAGCGCGTTGACACAGGGTATCTCCAAGGTCACAGTAACCGGGGTATTCAACCGGGAGGAATTGCCGGAATTCTTTGCCAGGAAGCGTATCCATCATTTAATACGAAAAATATATAGCGATTTACCGGGTTCTTTCAACATCGACGTCGAGGAGGCGATTGCCCGAGAAAATTATGAAGAATACGGACTGGATACGGTATTTATACTACCGGAGGCGGAACACCTGGAGATAGATGAAGCGCTGTTAGAACCTTTTATTCTGGCTTTCCGCGATATGTTGGAGAATCAAGGGGTTTCCGTTCCGGCAGGGGAGGCTTTGGACAGCCGTACGGTCAAGCCGCTTATCCCGCGGCTGCGTAACCTCAATCTCCCTCAGAATGAAGAGCCGATTTATGACGTTGATATAAATGCCAGAAAGGGCAGGGGTCCGCCTGTTACAGCCCGGAATACCGACAGCATTTATTTCCCGCACAATTATCCGCAGCAGTATATTCCGAACAGGCATACAGCTTTTTATGCCGGGACATTCGATCCTTTCACCAACGGGCACCTGGAAGTAGTGCGCAGGGCGGCGGCGATGTTCGATTCTGTTTACATCGGTATCGGTCCCAACCAGAATAAGGAGGGGAAGCAGTGGTTTTCGCGGCAGGAGAACAGAGCGATGATCGACTTTTGCCTGAAAACCGCCGGGATTACTAATGTAAAGGTTATTTGTTACGATGGATTGACGGTTGATTGCGCGCGCAGTTTTGGCGCGGGGGTGCTCCTGCGCGGGGTCAGGGACTATAAGGATCTAAAGAGCGAACTTCCGCTTGCCTGGGCCAACCTTTTACTGGCTCCATCGATACCTACGGTGTTCCTTGTACCGTATAAATATACCAATGTCAGTTCTTCTTATGTCAAGGAACTGTTGCGGAAAGACGCGCCTGTGAGAGAGCTGCTTTGGGCGATTCCCTATAATATTCTTCAGCCGTTTTTGAGACGGTATAGAGAAAGGGGAGGGAGATATCAGCCGGGAGATGAATCTCTCGGTTTTGACGGCGGCGTCCGGGCGGATATGGTTGAGAATTATTCCTGGGGAGCAGTCCGTGGTGACGGAGGTGTTCACGCAATCGAGGGTTTTATATTTATGCTCGCGGGTTTTGTGTTTCAGGGAGTATGGGGCGGAATATTATTCGGGGCCGCGGTATTATTGTTTATAAGCGAAGATGATATCGCGGAAAAGTCCAAGGAAGAGAGTCCGCTTCTATATTTAATCCTGGCAGGCGCGATTATACCTTTAGGTCTATTATCGTATGTCTTCGGTTTAGATTTCCCGGCAGGAACATGCTGGGGGCTTGCGATAACCTGTTTCGATATAGCTTTAAAGTTACCTGTCAACCCTCGACCTCAGGCTGCCGTCGCCGGCAATTTAGACGGGGGCAATATAAAAAAGACGTCGTCTCCGGTGGAAAGAATGGATGGGGGGGGAGAATTGCCCCCGCTCCTTGCTTCCGGTCAGGGTATCCCTTCTTTACGCTGGGAATTAGGGATGTGGATGCTCCCCAAAGAGATGCGAGAATTATTGCGCCGTCCTTGTGAGATAAAAGTCAATAAAATAACCGGATTATCTGCTGAAACTCTGTCCAGCACTGCCGTGGAATTACTTAGACAAAAGAACAGGTTGGCGAATCTTGGTCTCTTGGATCTTCAAACTATTTACCGGGCGGAGTTGGACCAAAATACTTCTTTGGTTCTAATCCCGGATCAAAGAGATATTAACTTAGAAGGGTTTCTTGAGATTTTTATGGATAAGAACACACAGAAAATAATTGGTTACGGTCTCAGCCATTTGTTTGGCGGAGACCTATCTTTAGGCATGCATTTTTTTAAAGAATACAGGCCACAACACAGGGCAAGGGAAATCTTTCCTTCGCGGCTGGCGGTTGTAAACAGTATTTTTGAGAGTAACGAATACAAGTTGGACAGATTAATTATTCCTTCCCGCCAGATTAACAACCCGGATGCTTTAGGGGCCGGCGCGTTAATATTTTATCTTAGGTTTGGGTTCCGACCGGAGGGGGAACGGTTGAACGATATTGCGGTGAAGATTATTGAAGGAATAGTATATAACGGAGAAAGGATCCAGACGGACATTCTAAGGCTATTTTCGCAAACAGCATTGAATCTGCCTTTAGAGAATACCAAGGACGGCGGATATGAGTTAAAAATCCGGGAGGGCTCTGACGCGCAAGGAATTATTTTTCCCCAGTTAAATACAGGTACAAGGGAAGAAAAAGGCGGGATGATTGTTTATTGGCATTCCGATCGGAAGGGTTTTGTGTATACGGTATACGACCCTGATGAAAAAGTGAGTGTCCGCGTCTGCCTTAAGCTTACCATCGGCATCATTGCGGCTGAGATTGAGTCCTATATACAGGAAATTATCAATTTCTACAATATACATTCCGGATATATCGGATACGGATTTAAACGTCTGGTACCCGTGGTTGTGTCTAAACATAACGGGACTAATAGTAGCGGCGCCAAAGACGGCGGCAGGGCGGTTTTGCCTCTGGAGCTGGCAAAACTTGAAGGAGAACTGCTGGCTTTGGTAACGCCGGAAAAATACGGGTATGGAGAATACCTAAGATGGGGAATTATTGATTCAGGAGCGAGGATTGTAGCTCCGGAGAAATTGTTCAGTGACGGATACGGAAGCTGTATATGCGCCCCGTATATGTTGTTCAGGAAGATAAACGCGCTGGGAATAGATTTTGAGGCGATATCCGTTATGAGCCTTACATTACCGTGGACAAATGAGGGCAAAAGCCTTAGTTATATTCCTCATGTCCTGCCCGTATTTTATTTTAATGAACAATGGTATGCGGCGGGAATAACGCCGTATGACCGGATTATTTTCGGCAGGAGAGGAATTTTCGCGGTGAAAAAGAACAGCATAAGGGATTTTATCAGATCTACCGTATATGATGAATACACTTTCTCCGAATACCAGGAAAAACTTGCGGAGCATGTTTCTTTCAGTCTGGTTCAGGATGTTCGGGCGGTATCACAAAAGGACATTTGTTCCGGAGTTCCTCTCGGGTATTTCAGGGGTAATGTGTTTTTATCCGCTCGGTTTTTCCGTTTCCCTCAGGAGGAGGCTTTCAACATTAAATTTAAATGGGATAACGCTGCATTCAATCCCAAGGAAGGCTCTTTTATAGAACAGGCAAGAAGAGAAATAGTTGTTACGATCAGCGAGAATAATTTGCCGGAAGTTAAAGAATTTATGCGTGAGCAGGATACGGTATCCTTGCGAAAAATGTTAACGGGGAAGCTTTTTAAAAGCGAGTATCTTGATGTGAAGCCTTATATGTCTGGTGATCAGCGGCGGCTTCAATCCGCTGTTTGGGGAAGCGCGGAATATATGCGCAATGCTGTTTTACATTTGTCTCTTAAAAAAATGCATGAAGACGATCTCTGGGCAGAGTTACGCCGTTTCAGGGCCGGATACCTGTCAGACAGCGGGAAAACGGCGGACGGCGGGGAAGATTTTAATGTTCTGCTGGGACAGATTCGGGAGGGGGTCCCGGCAAAGATAGAGTTCTCCGTTAACGGTCAGGTAAAGATTAAGCCGTTGAAGGCGGCGCGCACTCAGGAATTTGACCGGTTCGTGCCGTTGTTGAACATAATGCCAAACTTCAGGGGTGATTTCGACGGGTATAATGAGAATATTCATTCGCGCGGGACGATTGTTTTGCACTCTGTTCCTAATGCCGCAATGATATGGCAGTTACTTATTATCGGTCCCGGACCTTCCTGTAAGGAAATTCTTCTGGCTTTAGATCGTCTGCCGCTTTTGGAAAAAATAAGCGTTATCGAAGTGAGTTATTCGAACCTGGTTGGTTTGCTTCGGGATACTCTGAATCTGCGGACGGTTCTTGCCCAAAGGGGGATAACCCTTACGTATTACTATTGCTCGGTTACGGATTTGGACAGGGTTCTAGAAGGGGATTCCGTGGATATGGTCTATGCTTCGTTAAGCCTGGGAACGGAATTACTGGGGAAAGCGACATTTAAAGTATTGGACGCCATAAATACCGTTCTCAGGGATGAAGGATTAGCGGCTGTGATTATTCCCTGCAGAGGACCGGCAAATATGCTGGGGGTGACGGTAAATCCGCTTCCTGACAATAGCGAGACCGTTCATTTAGTTTCCCTTGATGTATACCGATATAAATTGCCTGACTGTAATATTTTCCTGCTTGCTTATGATAAAGAAGATGCTATGGCGCATGTATTGATCATGTGGCCAAAACAGGAGGTTCGTAAACTTGAACCCACAGGGTTGGAGGAGATAGACCGGTTATTGGGTATCGACGGAGGCAGGCCGTATGCCGATAATCCAGGGGATAGAGCGATTTCCGGGCCGCATCACTTTATGTGCAAGTTTTATTTCGCGGACGCGCGGCAGATATCATTCAATTATTCCCGGCTGGCGCTTTTTGTGATTATCGCGAGGGGATGGTTCGTATCCGGTTTGTTGCCGGGTTTTTCGCTGAGCGCTCATTGGGGCCTGGGGATGGGGGGATCTGTCGTGCTGTTCCTTGCGTTCGTAATACCATTATTCTGGGGCATAGGTATAGGGCATGAGATTATTCATTATTGCGCCGGGACACTGTTTGGCCAAAGGCGGCTGAGGATTGTTGTATCGCGCTATGAGGGAGGAGGGGCATTGGAGAGATTGTTCCCGTCCCTGTTCAAATCCAGGGATGCTTTGCTCGCTGTCGATAGAACAAAGGTCTTGGGAATAGCAGATAATTTTATACGAGGCCTTTACAGGATTCTTAAGCCGCTGTACGCTTTTTATTCACCGAGGCAGGTAATGGAATCCGTTGCAACGGCTCGTTTCTCTTCTACAGAATTGTTTGACGGAGGTAAGAGACAAGTTTTGACGGACATGACCCAGCCGAAACGGATGACCATAGAGGAATGCAGGAGGGAATTTTGCGATAATTTAAAGGAGGTGGACCGCCTCTGGAGAGAATTTCAGAAGCGGGTCCCTCGTGGGCAAAGAATACTTGAGTTCGAAGGGGTTGAAGCGTTTGAGAAGAGTGCATGGCCGGAAATTAGAGAGGTGGTCGAAGATTTGAGAACCCACATAACCCGTATCAGGTTCCTTCCTGCGCTTTTGGGTTTTGTAGAACCGGATATAAAGGCAAGGCTGGATGCGTTATTGTCTTGGCTTGCTGAAGAGGTAGACGCGGATAAGGTTTTAATCAGGTTTCATATCATTTATCAGTATGATTTCTGCTATTCTCTCGGTTTTACTGTGAAAGAGTTAGAAGAGTTTTATTTGAACCTTTCGGACATTTTTAGCTACAAAGCCGCCAGTTTTAACAAAGAAGAAATGTATCGGCGTCACTGTGCCCTGTTGCGGAAATGCGGAATAGAATCCTTGATTGAGGGAAGTGTGGATTATGAGATATGTAAAGAAGATTACGATAAGATCATATCCGTATACCTCGGCCGTTCCCCAAAAAAAGCCTGCACATCAGGCATGTTCAACGAAGAAGACGAAAAAAGTCTGGGAGAGCTTTTAAACAACTTGGCCCGGAAGGAGAATACTCCCTGGTCAGGAATAAGAGATTTTATGGGGAACAATTCTTATA
>JBAZGE010000084.1:0-6247 GCA_041653035.1 Candidatus Omnitrophota bacterium | reverse complement strand
GTCTTCCGTTGCGATCCCCCGGCCAACCCCGCCGAATGCCCGCATTCTCTTTTGCTCCCTTGCCCAACCCGGAAGCCCTGTGGCATAGAAACAATTACGCCTCCCCCTGCCGCCGCCTCCGCCGTTAAAAGGGCCTCTCCCGAACTGCCGTCCTGTTTCACCTACAGGCACAGCGCAATACCCTCTTCCGCCGCCTGTCATTGCTCCTTGGCCTTTCGGCCCTGCCCCGTCAAAACCCGGCATATCGCTCCTCCTTCTTGTTAGTGAAAACCATTTTCATTAATAGAGAAAAAAATATGCCGCCTATTTTTCTCCGCGGCACTTCTCGCACAAACCATAAAACTGAATAAGATGATTGGTGATCTTAAACTTATACTTTTGACCAAGGCCTTTCTCAGTTTGATTAAGCAATTCGACCTCTTCGTCGATAAAATCAGTGTAGTCGATCACTTTATTGCATTGCGTACAAACCAAATGATGGTGATGATGCGCTCCTTTAGGCCCTTCGGCAAATTCATACCGGGACCTCCCATCTCCGAAATCAAATTTATATACCATGCCGAGGCTTGATAAGACATCCAGCGTCCGATATACCGTAGTCAGGCCTACGCCGGGATGCTTGGGATGGATCTTCATGTAAATATCTTCGGCGCTCAGGTGGCCTTCGGCCTTTGAAAGGATATCAAGGATTGCCTCGCGGCCCAACGTGAGCCTGTACCCGCAGCCCCTGAACTTCCCGTGCCACCACCCCTGCCCTCTGCATTCGCCTCTTGGCATTTATTGCTCCCCTCCTGCCGTCAGGCATGATTAATGAAAATGGTTTTCATTTTTAATATACACTACGGAATGATCCCTGTCAAGCTTTTTTAAGAAAAAGGGGTCACACCTATTTTCCCTCTTTTCTTGGCCGTCCCCTTACCCTTACACCAAGAAACAACTTAGTCTGCGTTTCTAACTGACGTATAAAATCCGCTCCCCCGAACACCTTTTCTTGCTGAGTAACTTCCCTTAATCGCAACAACAATTTCCGGGATTCAGGAGTATTCTCACTGAAAAATTCTTTATACTTATCGCGTTTCCCCTTAACTATATCTTTCGTGACTATTTCATCTCTGCCGCCTTCCAGATTCATCCGCGCGCTTGAGTATTGATATTCTTCAGCAGCCCTTACCATTCCAGCCCGCACCGGATTCTGTTCAATATACCGCGATATCACCCACTCAAATTCCGGATCAACAATATTTAACTTGTATCGATTTTCCCACAATTTTCCGGTACGCTTATATATACGATTAAAATGCTGCGAATATATTTGGGAAATATACTTCATAAACCGGATAAAACCCTCTTTTGATTCGGGGTATAACAACAAATGAAAATGATTGCTCATAAGGCAATATGCCCCTATGGCAACCTTGTTCTCAAAAGAACTTTTTTTTAAGTTATCAAGAAAATATTCTTTATCAGCTTGATTATGAAAAATAACTCCCCGGTTATTCCCTCTTTGAAGCGCATGATGCGGCAACCCTGGTAAGATACAGCGAGGACCTCTTGGCATGAATCCTATTATATGGGAATTTTTAAAAATGTCTATAATAAATTAGGTGTGACCCCTTATTTTCTGCTTAATAAAAACGATCCGATAAAGAAACCAAAATTGATCATAACAATAGCCGCTCCCGAAGGATAATTAAGCACATACGACGCAAAGATGCCGATAATCACCGAAACCACCGCGTATACCCCGGCCAAAGCGATCGCCGCTTTAAAACTTCGCACAACCTGCAAAGCCGATATCGCCGGCAAAATAATCAGGCTTGAAACAAGCATTGTGCCGACGATCTTGATACCCAGAACCACGATCAGTGAAGTCAACAAGATAAGGATCCTGTTAACGGCTTTAACTTTTATCCCCGAAACCTGCGCGTAATCCTCATCAAAAGTGATCGCGAAAAGATCATGATAAAAAAGCGCCGTGACCAGCACAACCAGCATAGAAATAACGGCTGTCATCCGGACTTCAAAGCCGCTTACCGAAAGGATATTGCCGAAAAGGTAGCTGAATAGATCCACGTTAAATCCACCGGCGGTGCTGGCAATAATCACGCCTAAGGCAATGCCGAATGACGAAACCAACCCGATCGCCGCGTCTCCATAAACGCGCGCCTTATCGTTCAGCTCTAAAATAAGCAGCGACGCAAAAGCGACCAGCGGGATGGAAACAACCATCGGCTGAGCATGCAATAAAAGCGCGATAGCCACCGTAGCAAAACTCACGTGAGCAAGCCCGTCACCGATAAGTGAAAATCTGCGCAAGACAAGAAACACCCCCATAAAAGAACAGCCTAAAGCCATAAAACACCCGGCGATTATCGCCCGCTGAATAAAGGCGTATTGAAGCGCTTCCTGAATCTGTTGAAATATATTCGTCATCTAATGCCTGTGACAGATCATATGCTGTCCTGCCCCGAAATAATCGGACATCTTTGGAGATTTACAAAACTCCTCGAACGTCCCGTAAAAGATAATTTCCCTGTCCAAATACAATAATTTTGACGCGTATTGGCCTACGGAACCGGCGTCATGCGAGACCAAAAGAACGGTAACCCCATTCTCCTTATTCAGTTTTTTAACTGTCGCATAGAAGGACTCTCGTGACTGCGGGTCAAGCGCTACGGTTGGCTCATCCAAAATTAACAGCTGGGGATGATGCACCAGCGCCCGGGCGAGCAAAATCCGCTGTTGTTGCCCTCCCGAAAGCCTGCCGATGGGCCGATTCTTAAGATTTGTAATCCCAAGAATCTCCATCGCCTCCTCAGCCGCTTTGTAATCGCCCTGAGACAAACGCTTGGGAAATCTCTTGCAACAATACACACCGGAAACAACGATTTCTTTGGCTGTGGCCGGAAACCGCTGGTCAAGAAAAGACATTTTCTGGGGAAGATATCCAATATGTTTCGTGGTAGTAAAATCGGACAGACTCTCCCCCTGAAAACGTATTGTTCCGTCAAAAGTCACTAACCCCAAAAGAGCCTTGACCAGCGTGGTTTTCCCCGAACCATTTGGGCCCACGATACCGACATAATCCCCGGACTGAACGTCAAAGGATATTTGGCACAAAGCCTCAATGCCCCGGTATTGAACGCTCACATTTTTTATTTCAATGACTTTTACCGGCACTCTAAACCCACCTTTAATTTTTTAAGGTTATCTTCCATGATATCAAGAAAAGTAACGCCCCTCGCCAGTTCATCTTTGCTGACATTGTGCGCCCCGTGAAGCAATTCGAGTTTTGCTCCGGTCTCTTGCGAAATCGTCCGCGCGACCTTAGGGTCAAGCAATTCCTCGTAATAGATATATTTGATTCCGGATTGCTTCAGTTTATTGATCAGCGACGCAATTGCCTTCGGGCTCGGCTCGGCATTCGGCGAGAATCCGTCATAGGGTGAATCATGCTCCAAACCGTATCTCTTGGCGAAATACCCAAACGCGAAATGCCCGCCGTAAATGATCGTCTTATGCTTAGCAGTGGAAAGTGTTTCCTCAAATCGGCGGTCAAGATCGGCAAGCTTCATCTTGTATTCTTTAGCGTTATTCAAATAAAATGCGCCATTGGCCGGATCTTTCTCTGTCAATGCTTTTGCGATCGTATCAACCATGACCTGATCATGAGCAAGATCTACCCAAATATGCGGATCTTCCCCCCCATGATGGTGATGGCCGTGCTCGTGTTCTTCACCATGCTCTTTTTCGTGGTCATCTCCATCATCATGGCGCTCGCCTTCGTGATGCTCTCCTTCTTCATCATGATCATCTTCAGCCATTAATTCAATCCCAAGGCTTGAATCTACAACAACGAGATCATTGTTTGAAACGCCTTTAAGCAAATCCTCCGCCCACGGCTCCATATATTTTCCGGTATAAATAAAGACGCCGGCTTTATTGATCCTGACGACATCCTGCGGCTTGGGCTCGAATGTATGAGATTCGACTCCCGGAGGCAAAAGCAAAAAAACATTAATCTTGTCTTTGCCGATCTGTTTGGCGAAATCATAGGTTGGAAATAACGTAGTCACCACTTCCAATTTGCCTTTGCTCTCCTGCGCGAATGCGCATGAAATCCCGATAAAGAAAACAAATAAGGTGCTAAATATCTTTTTAAACATTGCATTCCCCTTTCGTTATTAGAAATCAACCTGCGCTCTCATCCCACCGACAAATATAGAACTGGTATCATCCGTCACATCTTTGCCGAACGGATTCCATATGTATTGGAAGTCAGGACTAATTGAAAGATGGTCATTGACGAATATCCGATAATAAACTTCCAGATGCCCCTCGGCTTTCGCATTAGGCGTTATAACTGTGGCTGATCCTGCTTTTTTGTATTCATCCGAAGGGAATACCTGCCCGACAGCGAGTGCCAAAACGTCCTTTTCTCTGCCCCAAGGCTTTCCTTCAAACTGCAAACCGGCACTCCAAGACTGCTCAAGGGAAAAGTTCTTGTCACCTGTCGTCATGATATCAGGATTGTAAACCTTGGGATTCTGCCAGCCATACCGGCAAAAGGCAGTAGTGATATCCATCACTTTCTGGTCGAAGCTTAAACCAAAACCGTAAGCCGCCTCTTTTGTTTTCTCTGCGTCAAGCCATTTGGTATGGTAAACATTGTTGTTCCAGCCGTAAAAGCGGTAATTACCCGGCAGATCAAAGAACTTGGTCTTAAAATGCACCTGCCCTATATTAAAGAGGTTATCCCCGATCTTTTCCCAGTCGCTGTTTCCGTCAAATACACCATAGCCCAGCTCCAACCACTCAGATGGAAGATAGGCCGCCCTGATACCGGCCGTATTATCAGGAAACTCAAGTGCTGGCGAGTTGCGGAAAATTCTTCCCAAGAACTGCGTTGTCTCATCGTTAGCCGCTTCATTTTGATCAAAGTAAGCAGTCGGATCCAATTTACCAAAAGTCAAAGCCGCTTTATCATTAAATAACCCCTGTTCATACCAAAACTCAGTCAGCTCAACTTTTGCCTCACTATCGCCTGCATCACGATTGACGGTGCTATATAGAACAAGGTTATCTTCCAAACCGGATCCCTGTCCTGCCTCAAGATGCAAAAACGCCTTGCCGTTTACTTCCTTGAATTCTTTCCCTAATGTGACATCCGCGGAATAAGATCCGTCAGCCCGGGAGTCTTTTAATGTATGGCCGTCACCGTTATAATTAACGTTGTCGGCGCCCTGAACGATCATTGTGCCGCCCGCCCCAATCTCCAGCCCTTCCATAAGCTGCGCGGGCGCACCCGGGACTCGATGAAGATTGTCCTCAAATTGAGACAGTTTTGACTCGTATTCAGTTATCTGAGCCTGCTGCACGGATGATTCTGTCCGCTGTTTGGAGATATAAGAATCCTGTTCTGCCGCTTTCTTTTCCAATGCTTCTATCCGAGCCTGCATCTGATGAAGCGTTTCCTGAATATCGGCATCAGCCGCGAATGAAACTGCTGAAACAGCAAAAAGAGAAACAAACATTATGCTGAGAACTTTTGGCAGCCGCATTCTTCCCTCCTTGTCTTAATAGAAATAATTTCTATTTGTGGTTTAAAAAAAATTTTACCCTTTCGAACAACCCGCGCAAACACCGTTCACTTGCATAAAATGGCTGACGATCTTATACCCTTTTATTTTCTTGGTATCGTTAATCGCGCAATCCTTGATCTCATCGACTTTCCCGCATTTAATACAGGTGATGTGATGATGATGGGAAGCGCCATGAAGCGCCGAACAGAGGCCGTAATGCTTCTTGCGGTCAAACTGCTGGATCCTCGTCAATACGCCGCATTTAACGAGACTCTCGAGATTTCGATACACACCGGGAAGCCCGCACCGGTCAAACTGTTTCTTGAGTTTCCCCCACACCTCTTCCGGCGTCAAGTGGCTCTTGCCGTCAACAAAAAGCTCAACGATCGCCTGCCTTCGGGGCGTGAGCTTAAAACCGCCTTCTTTCAGCTTAACCAGATAATGCTCCACTTTGCCTCCATAAATAGAAGTTATTTCTATTTATACCATTTTAAACCAACTTGTCAATAAAAAAATCCCGCTCTTTACATCCCGCTCTTTACTCTTTGTAAGATGGGGATAGACATGATATAATTTATTTATTAACTTTTTAAAAATAAAGGGGCCGAAATATGTCAAAACGCCGCGTAGTGATTACCGGTTTGGGAATAGTAGCGCCCAATACT
>JBAZGE010000083.1:0-6461 GCA_041653035.1 Candidatus Omnitrophota bacterium | reverse complement strand
ATTCGCCGAAAAAAAAGTGGTTGATTTCCTGCCGGCGAAATTCAAAGGTGCATTTCCCGTGGGGAGACTGGACAAGAATTCATCGGGCCTGCTCATCCTTACCAATGACGGCGATCTGTGTTACCGTCTTACTCATCCCAAATTCTCCGTAGAAAAAGAATATATCGCCCGCGTGTCCGGGATATTCCGGCAGGATGATTGCCTAAGGGCGAAAAAGGGCGTGATTGATGAAGGAGAGCATTTAAAGGTAAGCGATATCAAGATCCTGAAAACTGAAAAGCAGGATACGGTGTGCGGGGTGATCGTGTGCGAGGGGAAGAAACGCCATCTCCGCAGGTTATTCTCGGGATTGGATTTTCCGGTCAAAGAGTTGAAAAGAATACGCATCGGCCGCCTGCATTTAGGGGATCTGCCTCCGGGTGAATATCGTATTGTTGAAAAAGATGAATTGGACGGTGTCGCCGATGGCGCCGGAAAGACGGTGAGGTGAATAATGCGAGTAAAAGATCATTCTCGGACAAAGCATAGGTTATCCAAAAGGAGGGGAATGATGGCGGAGATAGTAGTGGAGCCCCTCGGCCTAAAGGCCAAGGCTCCCTCCTCGAAGCAAAAAACACATTCCGCAGATTCCTATCTTCGGTCTGAACAAACCGGGGATTTTGCGGAGGCGATTAAAATATGAAAACTGATTTGATTCGTAAGGTTTACATATTCCGTATGCGGAAAAAGCTTGTTTGTCCTTTCCGTACCTCGCTTGGCCAGCATGATGTCCTGGATAATATGACGATGTCCCTGGAACTCGGCGGAGGGATCCGCGGTTTCGGTGAAGCCGCGGTCGCTACGCATATTACCGGGGAGACGATTGAGGAAACGTCTGCTAATCTCAGCCGGTTTGCCGGCCGCATTATCGGCCGGGATATCGTTGATTACGCTGCTGTCGCCGGGGAAGCTCGTGAATTTTTGGGCTCCAATAAGGCGGCTTTGGCCGCCGTGGAGACGGCCTTGCTTGATGCGCTTACCCGCAGGCTGCGCATTCCGTTGTGGAGATTTTTCGGCCCCCGCGCGGGAAAATTATCCACGGATGTCACTATCGTTATTTCTGATGTGGAAGATTCCGTTCGCGCCGCGCGGGAATTCAGGCGAAAAGGATTCCGGGTTTTTAAAATCAAGATCGGCAGCGATCCCGATTCGGATTATAAGAGAGTAATGGCGGTTCAAAAGATAATCGGCCGGTCACGTATCTATCTGGATGCCAATCAGGGGTACACGGCTGAACAGACCTTGGAGTTGTTGAAGGGTTTGCGTAAGGGCGGATGTATCCCGGATCTTCTTGAACAGCCGGTTCTCAAAAACGATGTGGAGGGCCTGGCCAAAGTGACGCGTTCGACCAAAGTCCCGGTGTGCGCAGATGAGAGCGCGCGTTCTATTCCCGATTGTCTGAATCTCATACGCAGGAAGGCCTGCCGGGTCATCAATATCAAGATAATGAAGACGGGGATTTTCGAGGCGCGGGAGATCGTTTCCATCGCCAAAGCCGCGGGCTTGGGATTGATGGCCGGGGGGATGATGGAAACTTCTCTGTCTATGACCGCTTCGGCGCATCTTGCCGCGGGCCTGTCCGGATTCAGGTATATCGATCTGGACACGCCGTTTTTTATCAAAGGCGGGCGTACCGGAAATCCGTATTTGAGTCCGTCGGGAGTTTATGATCTGTCTAAAGTCAAGGCCGGGATAGGGATTATACCGGTTTTTGAATCGTAGGGAACGGTTTCAAACCGTTCCCGAATCATGTTTATGGAATTATTTTGATAAATTATTGCGTAGGGGCGAACGGCCGTTCGCCCCTACATTGCGATCCTCTATTATAATTGAACGTGTTTTAACGAATATTCCGGTTATGCTAAAACAACGCAAACCGAATCGGTTAAAAAATTATGATTATTCGCAGGGGGGCGCGTATTTCATCACAATATGTTCTCATAACCGCGATTATTTATTCGGTGAAATAGCCGATGGCAAGATGCGGTTAAATGAATACGGAGGAATTGTGGAAAATGAATGGATTAAATCCCCTGAAATCCGCGCAGAGATTAAATTGGATGAATATATTGTTATGCCGAATCATATTCATGGAATAATATTGATAGAAAATCCCGATGTAGGGGGGAATGGCCGTTCGCCCCTACCCCAAAACCCCATACGCCGAACCAGTATGGGGTCAAAAACCTTATCGTCATTTGTGGCGGGATATAAATCGGCGGTTACAAAACAAATCAATGGATTTCGTCATTTACTCGGCGTTCCTGTCTGGCAGCGCAGTTATTATGATCATATTATCCGCGATGAATTGTCTCTGGAACGTGTCCGGGAGTATATCGTTAATAACCCGAAACAATGGGATATGGATGAGGAAAATATCAAAAACGCGGGATCGATTTCGATAAATAGGGAAACCTTCTATCGGCGTATTAAATTACCGGTATAGGTTCTTGCGTAGGGGCGAACGGCCGTTCGCCCCTACACCAAATGAATTTGCCCTTGTATTAACCGTTTCTGTATCCGTCACAAATATGATTAAGAATCCCGTTTTGGTCGTGATATTTCTGCTGGGCATCGAGGCCGGCGTATTGTTCATATCCAGCCGTCCGCGGTGCAGGAAATATTTCAGTGTCCTTCCTTCGATCTTCTGGATGTATTTTCTTCCTATGGTTTTTTCCACCGCGGGTTTGATAGATTCCCAGAGCCAGGTGTATAAGCTGATTGCCGCGTATGTCCTGCCTATGAGTTTGGTTTTACTCTTGCTTTCCGCGGATTTGTCGGCGATCGCGCGTTTGGGCAGGCAGGCGCTGATGATGATGCTGGCCGGCACTCTCGGGATCATGATCGCCGTGCCCCTGGTTTTTACTTTTTTTAAACCTCTGGTAGGGCCGGCGATGTGGCCGGGTTTCGGGGCGCTTTCCGCTTCCTGGACCGGTGGCAGCGCGAATATGATCGCGGTCAGGGAGGCGTTGCGCGTGCCGAGTGAAGTTTTTACTCCCATGGTGCTGGTGGATACGGTCGTCCCTTATGTGTGGATGGCGCTTCTGGTGAGCCTGGCGGGGTTTCAGAAAGCGTTTGACCGGTGGAACAGGGTGGATAAAAAGATATTTGAAGTTTTGGCCCATCAGACAGCGGGTATAAAGGTTGAAAAGAAGACAGTTCTTGATAAGCGCGGGATCGCGATGGTTTTTTTCGTCGGCATCGCAGGGGTGTTATTTTCCGCGGCATTGGCGCAACAGATGCCGTCTTTTGGAAATGTGTTCACTCCCGCAGCCTGGCGCGTGATCCTGGCTTCGGCGCTGGGAGTGGTTTTATCGTTGACCCCGCTTAAGAAGCTGGAGCGTTACGGGACCGATCCGATCGGGTATTTCCTGCTTTTTTTTGTGCTGGTTTCCATCGGAGCCGGAGCGCGGCTGGTAAATATCGGTACTTCGCTGGTCTTGATCATGGCAGGTTTTTGTATCGTGATCATTCACGGTGTGATAGTCCTGGGGGTATCCCGTTTGATCCGGGCGCCTTTTTTCCTGGTGGTTGTCTCCAGCCAGGCCAATATCGGCGGGGTAGCCTCGGCGCCGGTGGTGGCCGGGGTGTATCAGCCGCACCTGTCTTATGTGGGATTGCTTCTTGCAGTCTTCGGTAATATCATAGGCACGTATGTGGGGATCATAACCGGGTATGTGTGCCGGTATTTTTCGGGAGGATCGTAGGGGCGAACGGCCGTTCGCCCCTCCATCGCAATAATATTGATCGATGCTGTCAGGATATAGTATGAATAAAAATTTTCTCCGTTTCGGAATCTGTTTATTACTGGTTTTTCTTTCCCCGTGTTTCGCCTTTCCCGGAGAAAAACCGGGCTATGCCGCTCCTTCCGTATTGCCGCATACCAGCCGGGAAATGAGATCCCCGGGTTTCTGGATCAGCAGGCATCCGTTTTCCGACCGCGTCATTCTTGATGATGAGGGGATCAAGCGGTTCAACCAAAAGACGGAACACGAATTAAAATTTATAAAAACCATAGCGGAGATGGGGCAGGTGTATCCGGGTGATAACGTGCGTTGTCAACTGCGGGAAGGGATAAATGAATTTTTAAAAACCCGGCTTTATGGGCGGCAGGGGAAGAGGGCCGGGAGACGGTATTTTGTCCGGATCAGAGAAAACATGAATATCGGTTCTATAGCCGCCGAGGTTCCCGTGCGTTACGCTTTTGTCCGCCGCTGTTCGGATCAGCGTTTACTGCCGACCGCGGATATTTTTACCGAACGCCCTTTTGATGCCGATTTTGACCAGGTACAGAACAGTTCATTGGATGCGGGCACTCCGATGGCGGTTTTGCATGAGACTATAGATGGTATGTGGTGTTATGGTATAACCTTCTCTTCTTCAGGCTGGGTTCGTAAGGAGCAGGTTGTTTTTTGTTCCCGGGAAGATATGCGGGTTTTTACGGATAAGAAAGATTTTTACGTGGTGACCGCTCCCAAGACGGATATTTTTCTCGATCCCCTCTGCACGCAGTATTTCGACACGGTGCGCATGGGGGCGAAATTCCCGGTTTGGGCCGGTAACGCCGCCGCCGGATCGAGTACGCCGGGTGAGGAGGCTGTCTGTATTGAATTTCCTTTTTCAGACGAAACCGGTGCATTTTATATCCGGCAGGCGTATGTACGCCGTGAAGATGTGCATAAAGGTTTTTTGCGCTATACTCCCCGGAATGTGATCGAACAGGCTTTTAAGATGCTGAATGCCCCGTACGGATGGGGAGGAGTAAACGGCGAACAGGATTGTTCGGCTTTTCTGCAAGAGGTTTTTGCCGTCGTGGGGATATCTTTGCCGCGGAATTCCGGGGCGCAGGGGCAAACCGGGAGCCTGTCTGCGGATTTCAGCACGGGAAACTTTCCCGCGCAAAGTAAGTTTTCCTCTTTGAAAGAGAACGGGATCCCGGGAGTGAGCCTCTTGCAGTTGAAAGGCCATGTCCTGTTATACCTGGGGGAAATGAATGGCAGGGTTTATGCCATACACGGCACCAGCGGTTACCGGGAAAGGCTTTTATTCGGAGAACGGGTCAGGAGATTGATGAAAGTGGTGGTCAGCGACCTTTCCCTGGGGGAGGGCGGTTCAAAAGGCTCGCTTTTGGAGCGTTTGCTCAGGATTACCGATGTGTCGTCATTTCGGGACGTCCCGCGAGGCGGGACGATAACAATGAGGAATCCGGGCGAGAGTTAATATCTTTCGGTGCATCGGGATGACAGTTTTTTCGTAGATGACAGTTACCAAAAATACATTTTTTTTACTTGTATACGTATAAGTGCAATGATGCAATGAGTTGAAGTAAAACAAAGACGTTCATGAAGAACGTCTTTTAATTTTTTAAAGGGACGCCGGCGTCTTTTTATCCGTGGAAGGGATGAAAAGGCGCTTTTTTTGTTTGTATGTTTATCAACCATCCGGATATAACCGGAGAAAGGAGTGAGGAATGAGAGTGAAAGTGTTTTTTACGGCATTAGCCGGTTTCATCATTGCGTTGTCCGGTATTTGCTCCGGCGGTTACGCGGCGGAAAAAGGGATATTGTCGGACGCGGGTTTTGAGGTGTCGGGGGATCTTAATTTCAGTTCGATCTATATGTGGAGAGGGGTCATGCTTGACGGCGACGCGGTTTTACAGCCGGGGTTCTACATTAAAAGCCCGGCTTCTAAATTCGGCAGGTTCAAAGTCGGGGTGTGGATGAGCCATGATATGGAAAACCGCGATACGTTGAAATCAAGCGAAACCGATACCATCTTCGACTACACGTATAGTTTTTCATTCGTCGATGTTTCCGTGGGGCATACCTATTACGATTTTCCCGATGCCCTGCCTTTAGACGGCTCGCCGAAAGGCTGGAGCCGGGAATTCTACATGGGGTTCACCCTTTCGAAAATATTTCTGACCCCGTCAGTGTATTATTATTATGACTACGGCAAAAAAGAGGATGGAGGCGGGGAGGGATCTTATACGGTTTTGAATCTCGCCTACAGCAAGCCTTTTGAAATTAAAGAGTATGCAATGAGCTTTGATCTGGCGGGGCATGTCGGTCACAACAACAAGCAGTATTACCGGGGCAAAGGAGGAGATGCGGGTATGTCCGCGGGTGTTTCCATCCCCTTGACGACATCCCTGACCTGTAAGCCCAATATCAATTATTCGCTTCCGTGGGGGAATATCAGCGATAAAGGCAACGGTAACCAGAAGAACCGGTTTTTCGGCGGGGTTTATATGAATTATTTATTTTAACCGGATAAAAGCCGCCGGGAAAGGCGGGGTTTTTTCGAAAAAAAAAGGGGACGGGGCAGATTCAAGCTACGAACGCAACAATTCAGCGAATTTTTCGTGAGGCGTATAAAAACCTAACGTTTTACGCGGTCGATCATTAAGTTCATTCTGCACC
>JBAZGE010000082.1:0-6476 GCA_041653035.1 Candidatus Omnitrophota bacterium | reverse complement strand
CGATTCCAGGGACAGCCGCGTGTGGTACGGATCAGCAGGCTTTCGGCTTCGTCCACGGGACGAATGGGGCCCAACTCAAATGGAACGGTATTCATGTTTCCTATTATAATCCAAACAAAAAGCCGTTGCAAGTTTTTAACTTACAACGGCTTAAGAAATTAACTCTCCGGCCGGATATCATGGGGAACCCTGGTATGTTCAAAATGCGCGATTCGATTTCAAAAAGCACCGAAAAACCCAACTCGTCTTATAAAATCAGGCCCAAAAATTCCCACCAATGAAATAAATATCCTGTGGTCTAATCTACCAGTTCTTGCGTCCCTTTGGGCGGAAGAAAATTCCCCCCAGATACGACTTTCTTGCCCCATCATTCTCTGCTGGATCCACTTTTCACTGCGCCCGTGTTTCTTCCATGTTTCCCGTGCGCGATCAAGGGAACGAGCGGGATCAGCCATTTTCTGCATACGCTCATAACCTACTTTGGCCAGCTACAGCTTAATAGGCTCAGCCTTAGGACTTGGAACGGACTGAATCAAACGCAATAATGTCTCTGCGCCGGCAACATCGGTCAGGTATTTCTTGCCGTCGGCGGCTTCCAATTTCAGTTGGTGACAATTTGTCACCGACTGACTGCCTTCTTTGCGTAGCCGTTCTTTAAGTTTGTTCCAATATTTTATGGCAGTCTGATAGTCAGACTGTTGAATTAATGCCTGTAAAAAAAGAAAAAAAGGGGACGGTTCTATTTTTTAACTCCTGGTTGAGAGCGAAAAAATAGAACCGGCCCCTTTTTTTGAATCAACTCCCCACACTGGCTCATGGAGACCGTCTTCCGGGTGACCTTCCAGCTGCCCTCAAGGCTCCCTAAGCCCCCAAAGCCCCGGCCAACCTATCAGAATCCCATCTTTAGGGCCAAGGAATACGCCCGGATGATCGAGACCGGCCAAGCCAAGAACGAAAGCGACCTTGCCCGCAAGATTGGCATTTCCCGAGTCCGGGTGTGCCAGTATGTCCGGCTCTTGAGTCTGGACGCCTCGATTGTTAAGACCCTTGAGCAATTAGGCGATCCGCTGACAGAGCGGGTAATCACCGAACGCTGTTTGAGGCCCTATTTGCGTAAAACTCCCAAAGAACAGTAGAAAATATTGAAACTGATAGATTCTTAATCCTCTCTCTGCGAGTAGCTTCCGCCAGTCAAGAATTTAGGACTATCTGAAACATGGGACAGCGTCCAGAAATCTATCAGACTACTTGATCCTTCTTGTTCAATCCTCTCTAAGTATGTGCTTCCCAACGTAACGCCATACGGAGTGAGTTCATCAACAAATTCCCATAAATCACCAGAATCGAGATGACGTGTTCCAGAAAACAATCCGAGCAATACTTCTGCTATGCCCTTAGACTGGGCGTCGCCTTGTTCGATCTCTTTTTTTAAAAACGGAATGCTGTCCTTACCGATTAAGAAAAGGATTCTTGCCGAATATGAAGCATTCATTTCTATGTTATCATCACGTAAATTCTTAATCACAA
Source organism: Candidatus Omnitrophota bacterium (assembly GCA_041653035.1). GTDB lineage: Bacteria > Omnitrophota > Gorgyraeia > Gygaellales > Profunditerraquicolaceae > JAQTZX01. The sequence continues at coordinate 4,949 of JBAZGE010000082.1, read as the reverse complement.
AATCCATCACTTCGGGAGAATAAGACGCCTTCATTTCATCTAAAATCTTATTTTTTGCGAGGATGTGAGTAACCGCCCAAAGCTGTCTAATATTGTCCACCTTGATATAAGATTTAAGTAACGGTTTAAAATTTCCTGCATATTTCCCAATATACGGAATGTAGTCATAATGATAAATGTCATGCGAATCTCGAATATTCGGGCTTCTCTCGTCTTTTATCCGTTCGAGCATAAGCCTTATCACGGATTCATTTGGCGTATATGTCTTGATTTCGGTAAGTATTTTTAGAACAACATCTTGCCCTTGCCAGTCGAGTGATGGCAAAGCATTAACTAAAATATCAACAATCTTTTCTTTTTGCCTATAAAGATACTTCGTGGCCTCAGCGCAATTCATTGTCAGATTATCATCTTTTAGATTATCCAAGGCTTTGCGAACATCCTCTGAAATGGCGATGCTTTGTTCAGCTCGGACAGCCGATATCTGAATACATGAAAATACCAAGAGCCCAACGGCTATTTTCTTTAGACTTTTTGTCACCATTATTGAAATCCTTTCGCCTGTCAAAGTAGGCTGGCCTCTTAATGTCGGTTAAGGTTACAATACCGATGCGTCAACCTTGCATTAGACAAAGAGGTTTTACCGCCTTCCGAATACCGTTCGATATGGTCAACGTGAGCGTCTTCAATGTATGCGATTTTATTCTTACATAAGGCGCACGTATTATCCTGATCAAATAACCTCTTTTTTTCTTCATAGGTAAAAAGACGCCGATCCTCTTTGGGCATACCCATGATTTCCCGCAATTTCTGCACCCACATTTCAGTCCTTAGTTTCACTTGTGGCGTGCCATACGTTCCGATCTCGATTGTCTCAATAAACTTGTCATTTGAAGTTACAAGCTCAAGAAAAACCTTTTTTATCGCCTCGGCACGGGGGGACAACATCACGCTTGTTGTATTCCATAAAACCACACATGTGAAAAAAGGGGACGGTTCTATTTTTTCGCTCTCAACCAGGAGCTAAAAAATAGAACCGTCCCCTTTTTTTGAATTGGCTCCCCCTCGAGGACTCGAACCTCGGACCTGGTGGTTACTCTTGACCCGAAATTACTTTCGGAAGCGGACTATATCTTTGCCTTGATTGGCTTTATCCTTCGGCGCATGCTTCGCTTACGCTCGGCACTTGCTCAGGATAAAATTGGACTGTGTCCAATTTTAGGCAGCGGGTGCATAGTCTCTGAACCTTCCCTTGTGCAGAGCCTTACGGCTTTACTTAAGGGCTCGGCTGCTGATTACCCATCCGCATGCGGCGCGGATTAGGGCTTCCAGTCCACCTTCGCCATACCTGTAGTTTGTGTTTGGCTTCGGTGAATCCTCCGAAGCTGAATGCGAAAGCATTCAGCGCAGGAGGACAATTCTCCCACAGTTTCAACCGCGGTTTCCCGCGGAAGCTGCCTCATCTAACAGCCACTCGCTCTACCAACTGAGCTAAGGGGGAATAGCCTATAAAGAACGTTTAAAAACGGTGTCTATAATTTTACAATAAAAAGGAGTATAGTCAAGCAAAAAGGGATAAAATTATGGGATAAAATTATCTCACCTGAAATTATCTCACGGTTAATCCCCGAAAAATACCGAGATGAATTCTATGCAGGCTTTGCCGAAGGAAGTAACGCTGTCGGTAACGCCGGTAATAATGCCTTTTATTTCTTCTCCCGGGGCGCGGTATATGCCGAAAATCTTATTGCGCAATAAACCGTTGTTTTCCGGTTTTTCCTGTTCCCGGACTTCGGAAACATACGCGTCTTTGACGTTTTTGGGGCCCTGTACCAGCAGCCCGTAAAAAGGGGCTCCCGCGGTTTCGCAGAGGCGGCGGGACGCGTTGTACAGATGATGGGCGGAGGCGAGTGCGAAAGCTGGGGGGGAGGAAGAGCAGAAGATATGCGCGCAGAGTATAAGCGCGGCGCAGATTTTGGATGACGGATTTTTCATTATTCCTCCTGGTTTTGTAATTCTTTTCTGTAATTTTCGACGAACTCAAAAAATATTTTCCGGTCTTTCAACTGGTGGATGTATTTTTTTAGGACCACTTCGCCTTTATAGGGCCAGAAGCCGTGGTTTACCGCTTCCTTATAGGCTTTTTTAATGGTAACGCTTTCAACGACAACTTTGTACACGGCAATCATCGCTCCGGTGCGGTCCCGGCCGCTGGTGCAGTGTACAAAAACAGGCTGATTTTCAGGGGTGAGGGCGGCCTTTAAAAAAGTCAGTACTTTTTCGTCCTCCGGCCATTCATAGACGCTTAAAGGAATGCGTATCAGAGTTATTCCGTATTCCCGAGTGATATTTTGTTCATATGCGTATCGTTTACCGGTGTCATTGCTGAGATTGACGATGGTTTTTATCCCTATCGCCCGCAACCGGGCGTAGCCGGAAGGTTTTGGATAACCGCCGCGATAGAGATTTTCGTTCACTTGCGAGAAGGCGGGGATATCCGTGAAAGGGTCTTTCAAATATCCAAGGTAGGCACAGCCGGAGAGGAAGATAAAAAGAAATAACGGTATGATCCGTTTCATGTATTAATTCTACATCATAATGCCGGAGAAATAAACAGGTTTCGATTTTATATTGCAGTGGGTTTTAATTTAAGATAAAATAACTTCATGGTGTGCGCAAAGGAAAATAAAACCTATGAGATCTGTTTGGAATTCCCCAAAGGCATTCCCGGCCAGGTGGAATTGCTGCGTTGTGTTTTGGCAGGGTGTGGAGTTCCGGAAGGGGATATCGTGGAGCTGGAACAGAATGCGCGCGTACGGCTTTCCGTTTACTCGGATTCCAAGCCCCGGGCGCAGTTGTTGAAGCGCACGATCGCCGGTCTTGCCCTCAAGAGAGCCGCCGTTTCGCTTATTCCTATCAAGACCCGGGATTGGCAGACTCGATGGAAGGAAGATTTTAAACCGTTCCTCCTTACCCCTGATCTGTACGTGGTTCCTCTCTGGATGAGGGATTCCTGGAAAAAGAAGAACGCCGCGGCGATATTTATCGATACCGATACCGTGTTTGGAACCGGAATGCATCCGACTACGCGCTTTATGGCGGAGTTTATCGGCGGTAAAAGAGGGGCTTTTGCCGATTTTTTTGATATCGGAACAGGAACGGGGATATTGGCGATGGTGGCTTGGTATTACGGAGCACGGAAGATCTCGTGTATTGATATAAAGGCGGAAGCAGTGAGAACGGCAAAACGGAATTTCAGGAATAATTCCTGTTTGCCTGAATCCGTGAAGACTGCGGATTTCAATCGTTTGCAGGCGAATGCGCAGTTTGATTTTGTGGCCGCGAATTTGTTTACCGATGATCTTATCCGGATGAGATCCCGGCTCTTGGCATTCGTGCGGCCGGGGAAATACCTGGCGGTGTCCGGGATCTCGCTGAAAAACTATGCGCGGTTCCGGAAAAATTTCAATACCCGTGATTTACGTTGTGTGGGGGTAACTAAAAAAGATGGATGGGCAGCGGTGTTGTATAAAATTAAGAAATGGTGAGAGGAGCGTTGGTATGGCTAAAAGCGATGGAAAAATGAGGCGTGTGGGAATTACCGGCGCAGGCGGTAATGTCGGAACTACCCTGCAGAAAGGGTTAAACGGGTTATACGATCTTACCGTGTTTGATATGAAGGATATTTCTCATCCGGAAGGAAAATTTGTAAAAGTTGATTTTGCCGATCCGAAGCAGGGTGAAGGTGTTTTTAACGGGTTGGATGCGCTCATCCATTTAGCCGGCGACCCGCGGCCGAACGCTCCGCGGCCTTTGACCATGCGTAATAATTTTCTGGCCGCCAGTTTTGCTTTTGAAGAGGCGCGCAAGGCAGGGGTAAAAAAGATCGTTTATGCCAGCTCGAACTTTTATCATGAAGGGGCCATCGGAGAGATCCTGCAGGGGACGATGAAACAGTTGATCACTCTGGATATGCCTCCTACGCCGCTTTCACTCTATGGGGAATCAAAGGTATTCGGGGAAATGGTCGGCCGTCACCTGGCATACCGGGGAATGCAGTTTGTCGCCCTGCGTATAGGCTGGACCGTACCTCAGGATGATCCTTCCGTATACGGAGGATCGTATATGCGCGCGGTCTTTTGCAGTAAACGGGACTTGGTTCAGGCCTTTACCAGGGCACTGGAGGTTGAAACCGGTTTTATGCCCGCGTTCGCGGTGAGCAACAATACCAATGCCGTTTTTGACCTTGCGGAAACCCGCAAAAAACTCGGGTTCGACCCTCAGGATAACGCCGAAGATTATTTTTGATTATGTTTCTGGACGCGCACATTCATCTGCAGGACATTAAAGACACAGGAGCCGTGAATTCCCTTTTAGCCTGTGCCGAGGAGCGGGGAGTGGGCAAATTCTTTTGTAATGCCGCTTCACCGCTTGACTGGCAGAGAGTTAAGGAGATTTCTGATAGAGATGAAAGGTTCGTGCCGTTTTTCGGCGTGCATCCCTGGAATTCGGATACGGTTGAAGCGGGCTGGGATGAACGCTTGCGCGGGTTTTGTTCTGAAACCGGAGGAGGAATAGGAGAGATCGGACTGGATAAGATCCACAAAGGCGCGTTTTTCGATAAGCAAACGGAAGTATTCATCCGCCAGCTTGATATCGCCTGTTCTTTGCGCAAACCGTTTACGGTGCATTGTGTGCGGGCATGGGAGGTATTGATCGAATCACTACGCTCACGGGATCTCAAGGGCACTCATTTTATGATCCATGCTTTTTCCGGTACCCGGGAGGATTTGCTTGCACTGACCGCCCTGGGGGCTTATTTTTCATTCCGGATCCTGAAGAACGCCTCTGAGAATAAACGCCGGGTTTTTACGCTTGTGCCGATAGACCGCCTGCTTTTGGAGACGGATTTTCCTTATTTGGCCGCCGGAGAGAAAGAACCGGGAGTG
>JBAZGE010000081.1:0-6762 GCA_041653035.1 Candidatus Omnitrophota bacterium | reverse complement strand
AATCTTCGGGTTTTATAGCCCCTGATTGGCGGATTTCCCTTGATATGGAGCTGGGGGCTCGGCCAATGTGTGTGGCGATAGCTCGCTCACTCTTCCCACAGGCAAGTTGGCGGCTTATTTCTTCACGTTCATCAAATGATAGTCTTCGATATTTAACCATGGCAACTCCTTTCTTCTGCTATTATAGCAGATTAAGGTGTTGCGCTGGTAACTTGAGCCGACCCCGTCCCCTTTTTTTTGCGTCCTTTTTTTGCAACATTTTTCGAATCTTTCTTTAAGCATAAAAATAATAACCTTGCCTCCATAGGCTAAACCCGCAATTATGTAAAACCCGGTCATAATAACCCTGTCTGCAACTAACAATCGTATGGAATCCTTCAGGGGCGTACCCAACACAGCCAAAAGTGCTGCCGCGCTGGCCTCTTTTACTCCCCAACCACCCGGTATCGGCGAAAGATATCCGGTGGTAAAAGCGACTAAAAAAAGGGGACGGTTCTATTTTTGGGGTATCGTTTTTTCAAATCTTGAAAAATAGAACCGTCCCCTTTTTTTGCAGGCTATTTTTCCCGCACTCGTCTTTTGAATTTAGACTTTATTTCCTGACGTATAATATCCGCCCCGAATAGAAACCCCAAAATAAGATACAGTCCTGTTACAATCCCCCTATCAGCCATAGCAATAATAAGGGCGTTCTTAAAAGGGACGCCGTGTTTCATAAGCATATAAATGATCCCGCTGTCTTTGATTCCTAAGCCGGAAGGGATCGGAGAAAGATAACCGGCTGAAAATGCCACGGAGACAACTTCCAGAACATCAAAAATACTTATCGATAATCCGAATGTCTTGAAAAGCAAAAAGTAATATCCCCAGCCAAGCAGAAAATTGAGTGAAATAACCGGGATAAATCCCATAATATTCGGGGCAATATCTTTCAGATACCCAAAAATCTTCCCGAGAAAATCCTTAATTTTATTTTTCCGTACCGCCAGGAAAACAGCTATCAACCCGATCGCCCCCAGAAAGATCAAAGGAGCCTCCCACCCCACTCTAACCCCGAAAAATAAACCGCAGGCTATCCACGGCAGAGAAATAGAGAGTTCAATTAAAGCGAGCGCGGAAAGAGTCTTATGATACGGGATATTATCTTTTTTTAGCTTCCAAGATAAAGCAGCATATCCGGTTCCCGTAAAAAAAATCTTATTCAGAGCGGTAGCAACGCAATTCAGCCTCACCGCTTCCCAAAGCTTAATATCTCCGTTTAAAAGAATCCTTAATCCCGCGGATATAACAATCGTACTCAGGATTAACGATAAAAAGATTAAAAACGCCTCAACAGCCACAATCCCCCCTGCCGTCATCTGTGTCCCCCCGCGGCACGCCAAGAAAACTTATTCCCTGGATATAACCTTATCATAAACCGCCAGTGTATTGTCCGCCATTTTGTCTATCGAAAAATCTCCGGCCAAAGCATACGCACGAGCAACTATCCCCTGTTTCAAACCGGGATTCTCTTGAAGCAGTATTATATTCCGGCACAACCGTTGACAATCTCCGGGAGGAATTAAAAAACCGGTTATTCCGTCCCGTATTAATTCCTTCGTTCCTCCGACATCGCCGCCTATGACCGGGATACCCGCATTCATTGCTTCTAAAAAAGTAAGTCCGAATCCTTCTATAAGAGAGGGCATAACGAACATATCCAACTTCCCGTACAACTCCCGGACTTTTTTATTCTCAAGCCATCCTAAAAAACAAAAGTTCTCCTCCAAGCCGGCATCCCGGCACATTTTTCTCATTCCCGGCTCATTGGCATCTTTTCCAACGACATAAACCTTTACAGAAGGATATCTCGGCTTCAACATTGCCGCCGCCTTTATCAACACCGGCAGTCCCTTTCTCTGGAAATTCGCACCCACGAACAAAATCGAAGGATTCCCCTCCATTTTATCAAGACAGGCAACTTGCCTTATATTATCCCTCACAACTCCAAGATAAACAACATACATACTTTCACCGGAAATCCGGTATTTTTCCATTAATTCCTCTTTTAGAAATTGCGAGTTGCTGATTACCGCCGATAGTTTACGCAGAGCCTTCGGCTCCACCGCATGCACCGCCTGATAATACAGATACCGTTTTACCCAATCCTTATAAAACTTTCTGAATGCCAGCGGATTTGCCGGCACGTCAATGAAATAATAATCGTTCATCGTCCCCACAGCCGGTATCTCCGGGCAGGAGAAAAACAAAGCCTCCCGCGCGTCCGTAAAATGAAAAATATCGAACCGCCTGCTTCGCGCAAACGCCTTCGCCATCCGCGCATATCCCCGGGCCAGCGAAAACCAATGTCCGGCGGAAGGATCCCACGAAGAAACAGGGACAGTAACCAACCCGACATTACGAGGGACATGTCCCGTATCACGCCGCTTATCTTCAGCGGTAACGACGGTTATTTGATGCCCGCGCGCCGATAGGGCGTTTATCAGATTAGTCGCATACGTCCCCACTCCGCTCCAAAGGCATCCGTATTGCTGGGTAAAAAAACAGATATTCAACGCTCTCATCTTTCCTTTAAAAAAAGGGGACGGTTCTATTTTTCGAGGTACTGGTTTTTAGAATCTTAAAAAATAGAACCGTCCCCTTTTTTTCTGATGCTCAGAATCATCCCTGCCAACTCTTCGACAGAATTCATCGAGGTAAAATATACTCCCCGCATACCCGAAAACAACTCCCTGTTCGCCGGATTTTCCCCTACAATTGTTTTTTTACCGCAGGCGATAAACTGAAACGTCTTGCCCGCGATGACCCTCCGGGCCTTCGGAACAGCTGAAAAATGCCCTCCCAGGCATACATCGGCTTCAGCAATCTCCCCGGGTAAAGACGCGTACGGCACATATTCCACAAACTCCACGTTCCGGCAGTCCAAGCCAGAGATTGATTTTGCGTATTTTTTCTTCACCGGACCCACAAGACGAAACACGATACCCGGTTCGGACTTCAGAATATCCGCCGCCCCGAGTATCACGTCTACTCCCTGCAACGGCCAGCAATTCCCGTACCAGAAAACCACAAACCATTCCCGAGGCTTCACTGAAGGCATCGACCTAAACATCTCCGGACACTCCAGGTACAGATGGCCGACATTCCGGGCACCAAACTCTTCTTTAAAATAATCCGCGTGCGCCCTGGTATCAACCAGAACCTCATCTGCCAAACGGCACAAGAAAGTATCGTACCATCTCAGGATCCGCCCGGCCAAAGATTTCGGGGAAACGATCTTCCGGTCCAAACAAACGGTATCATACACCGAAACAAAAGCATCGAACACGATCGGCTTACGGGTAAGCAATCTGCAAAAAGGAACTATCTCCTGCCCGCGGAATGCAATCAGTACAACATCGGCACTCCCCCGGCAAAACAACATGCGCGCCAGCATAATCACATGCCTGAACTTCGTTGTCCCGCCCGAAACAAAATGAAACTGAATACTATTCCGCTTCAGGATCGAGATAATCGATTCCGTCCTGACATAATCCGGAACCCCGTAACAAGAAACATACAACACCCTTAATTTCCGGGGATCACCGTATCGGGACAGGATACGCAGGATCTGCTGGTCGTTGAACAATACGTTATTCATAACGCTTATCATCCCCATTTAGATCTTGTCTCTTCATCGGTATCCCGAGAACCGCAAACCGGAGCCCGTAAAAAAAAGGGGACGGTTCTATTTTTCGGGTATCGGTTTTCGGAATCTTGAAAAATAGAACCGTCCCTTTTTTTTCTATTTTTCCCTCTTGAGAGGCCTTCCCCGCTTACCCTTTTGGTTTTTTATCTGGTAATACTCCTGGCACCTATCGATAAAAACCTGACTGCCGATAAACAACTTCCCGGCAAGCTGGGCTGAATTTATTATATCGCTGTCAATGAAAAATTCAACATATTGCTTCTGCCGCGCTGAAGCCGCAGACGCTAAGCCGAGGTACGCAGGACTCGGAGTAACCAAAGCATCGCTTTTCCCCTCCGCATAGAAACGATAGCTGGAGAAAAGGTAATCCCCCGAATGGTTCACGATACCCGCCCGGACAGGATTAAGCTCAATATATTTACCGCATTGCAGCAAGTAAGAATCCATCTCAATCACATTGCTTTTAAACCTCCCCTGCCAAAGGTGGCCGGCATAACCATAGCGCTTCCGGTAGTAGTGAAAATAAGTAAGATTAACTTGCTTCATGAATTTCGACAGGGTATTCTCCGGCTGAGGAGCCAAAACAACATGAATGTGGTTATTCATCAGGCAATAATGAAACACCTCCACCTTGTTTTCCGTTTTTAAATCTCTCAACAGGGTGTAATATCTAAGTTTATCGCTGTCGTTGTGAAAAACGTCCTGCCGGTTATTTCCTCTGCACATCACGTGCAGTACCGCATCATCAGGAATAATTCTTCTTGTCCTAGGCATAAAAATCCCCCTTTCACTTACAATAGACGTATCAAGAGGGAAAATCTAACGCAAAAAATAGAAAAAAAAGGGGACGGTTCTATTTTTTTGTTCTTTTTGTTAAAAAAATAGAACCGTCCCCTTTTTTTTCGAACCGTCCCCTTTTTTCGCAAAGACAGCGTCACTCCTTATTTAAATATTCGAACGCCCAGAGATAGAAGCGTTCAGCCTGCTTATAAATATCCGCGGCCTCGCTTTCACGAAACTCTCTATTCTCGTAGGCAATGATATTCTTTTTGGCAATAATACGCCGGGCCGCCGCGGTCTGCTTTTCAATTCCGGAGACGGATACGCGCCCCAACAGTTCAACCGCCTGCAGATGATCCTCGCCCGCGGAGCGAATTCCCTGTGATTTTACCAATACCGCATCGCAGGAGGATATAACACAATGCACTCCGTTTAACCCAACTGCCGCCCACATACGATTCTGATACGCATGGCGCATGATCTCATAAAACTCCTCGGCCTTATTCCAAAACACAACATAGTCATTCCGGTCGACAGCCCTTGTTTTTAAATATTTCATCATCGCAGGAGCTTCTCCAGCCTTTCGCCATAAATAAGCCGGTATGATTTCAGGATCCCGGGGACAACGCCCGTTTTCTTTTTAGCGTTGCTTTTAAACTCATCGGCGGTATTCACATACGGCGAAATAAGATTGCCCCATTTGGGCGACAGCTTTTGATCTATTTCAAAAAAAAGGCCCTCGGCCTCAGGTTTCAGCCGCGCCGTCCTTACAATAACAAACAAATCAACGTCGCTCTCCGGACGTTCCGTCCCGGCATGAACACTGCCGAAAACGGCAACACTTAAAATATTATCTTTTAGCCTGGATTTTTTAACGGCCGTGCGGATTATCCCGAACAATTTCGCACTAAGAGTATTTTCGGCGGCGAAAAGCCCCTTCAAAACATCCTTAACCACAGCCCGCTCTTCGTTGAGGCTGAATAAATAAGTTTTCCCGACAGTCCGCATAACAAGCACCCCCTCACGGAGAAGATCTTGTAAAATCCCATGAGCGGTTTTCGGCGTTACCCCGGCCATTTTCGCTATTTGGCGCCCGCTCATCCCGTCCGGATTCCGGCAAAGAATACGCAAAGCCCGTACCTTGGCTTCATTATTTAAGATTTTATCCAACGGCCTATTCAAACGCATCTGCTCCCTCAACTAAACATATGTTTACTTAAGTAAACATATTCTACATAGAAAAATGTCCGTTGTCAAAGAAAAAAAAGGGGACGGTTCTATTTTTTTAACAAAAAGAACAAAAAAATAGAACCGTCCCCTTTTTTCTTAACACTTAAAAAGCCCGTACTTTACAATCAGCCACAGCGCCCGCACACCGTCTGTCCAGCAGATCTTTTTACCTTCCGAATAATCCCTGCCGTAATACGATATGCCGACTTCATAAAACCGGTATTTTTTCTTCGCCAGTTTCAACGTTACTTCCACTTCAAAACCGAAATCATCCTCTTCAAGTTTGATGGAATCCAGCGCTTTCTTCCGGAATACTTTATATCCGGTCTCCACGTCAGTAAGGTTCAGATTCCCGAACAAATTGCACAGAAGCGTGATCAGCCGGTTCCCCTGGTAATGCCAAAAATAGAGCACCCGGTGGGCCCCGGAACCGACAAAACGCGACCCATATACTACATCCGCGCCCTGTGAGATAACCGGCCGCAACAAAACCGCGTAATCATTCGGGTCATATTCCAGGTCCGCGTCCTGGATCAAAACAATATCTCCCGAAGCCGCTTTCAAGGCATCCCTGATACAGGCGCCTTTTCCCTCGGTGCGGGAGTGTTCGACGACAATTATCCTTCCCTTCCAACGCTGTAATATGCCGGAGGTACCGTCGGTTGAGCCGTCATTAACAGCGATAATCTCCTTGTGCAACCCCCATCCAGCGGTATCAACACGGGATAATGCCTCCAAAACCTTTTCGAGAGTGGAGACTTCGTTATATACAGGAATAAGAATGGATACTTTCATATTTTTTGTAAAAAAAAAGGGGACGGTTCTATTTTTCGGGTATCGGTTTTTGAAATCTTGGAAAAATAGAACCGTCCCCTTTTTTACTCTTCCGTCCTGTCCATGCGCAGTTGGGCTATTTGTTCGGAGACCAGGCCCAGCATAAAGATTATTATGGAAGCGGTCAACAACAAAGCGCTCATGTTGGTAAAACGGTGGTCTTGGATAAACGTGTGTAAATAGTATCCCAGGCCGCTCAAGAAGAAAAGAAGGCTTACCGGAACGAAAAC
>JBAZGE010000080.1:0-6879 GCA_041653035.1 Candidatus Omnitrophota bacterium | reverse complement strand
TACGGGGTATTGAATTTAGCGACTATTTCCTGCGCGGATATGACTTTTTTTTCCATGGCATTTGGCTTGAGGATTTCTTAGTACTTTTAGTAATTACTATAAGTAATGAATATAATATATTTATAGCATATTTTTCTTATTTGTCAAGAGAAAAATGGGACGGTTCTGAAAAATGGGGACGGTTCTATTTTTTTTTGTCCTCGACCGCGAGTCTAAAAAAAATAGAACCGTCCCCATTTTTCTGATTGAATTACCCCTGCGGCGAATCTGCGGCGATCAAAGCTAAAGTATCTTTATGCGCCCAACCTGTTTTTCCGTCAAACCGCTTTAGCTTATACCAGTTCTCAACCTTTTCTATCACTTCCACCCTGCTGCCTTCAGTCAGTTTAAAATAGGTAGTCGCGCTCTCCAACGGCTCGAATTTCACCTCCGCGTCTTTATTTATAACAATAGCGCTTTTATCAAGATAATTTATTTTCCCGTTCAAAGCGGCAGCCGATAAAACAAAAAGCGCCGCTAACATAAAAACAGCTATTGAGAAAACCCTCTTTAGGCCGCCAAAAAACAGGTTCAAAATAAAGAATAGGATTAAAGCAGTATAGATAACGGACATAAAAACAGTTAAAAAATCCACCGTCATTGCTTCAAACAATTTATAAATTAACTTTTGCAGCCGGTTTCCAAAAAGCTGGGGTTCTAAATTTAACGTATGCAGGGCGAATTTGTAATTAGATCTTAAATCGCCGTCATTAGGGATGAAACGCCTTGCCCTTTCATAACTTAAGACAGCCAACCCAAGATCTCCTTTCTTAAAGTAGCTATTGCCCAGGTTATAATATACGTTCCCGCTTTCTAAACCGGAATTAATAAGTTTTTCATAATCACTGGCCGCTCTATCATATTTCCCTTGCTGATAAGAAATACCCGCCTGATAAAAAAGAGAACCCTGTGCATTATCTTGCGCCTCTTGCGCTGAAGCACGGTGAAAACCCGCGGTTACAGCCAGGGCCGCGGCAAAAAAAGTTAACAGCCTATTCAAATTCCTTGTTCTCATATTTTCTTCCTTTGGAAATAATCTATCACTTCTTCCAGTTTATTTAAAGACGCGCGCATATCTTCCCGGGTTAATTGCGAAGAAGCGTATCTGACCATATCGCAATCCCGAAAAATATCCCTCAGTTTAACCAAGACTTCCTCCGCTATCCCGTTTCCCCCCAACTGTTCGTCTATAATGCTGCTGGTTATGCCCTTAGATGGTAAATGGAATTTATCGCCTAAGTATTCCTGCAGGGTATCAAATAAAGCGTCATAAAATTTTTGCGCGTTTGATTTCTCCAGATATTTTTTTGCCTGACGGATACCTGCCCGCGCTTTTCGAGGGGCTAAAAGCTGCCGGGCGTATTTTAAGTCGGTTTTAAACCTTTTTTGCCTTCTGTAAATTATGACCGTGAGTAGATAGAGCAACAGAGGAATAATCTGCAAAACCAGGAATATTTTGTTTTTATAAAGATACTCGCCCTTCTTTCTTAACCGGCCGGGGCTATCTTTAATATAGACAATATCCCTGCCCAGTTTTTCTTCCGTGATAAGAGCAGGGGCCACAAACTGTTTATTTTCAATTATTTTAGATTCTTCTTTCTCAGATTTAACGATGGTTATAGGAAACGGCCCGCGGGTTATAGTCTTGTACGCACCGGTTTGGGTATCGAAGAAAGAAAACGATACCAACGGTATTTCCTTGATCTGCTCACTCATAGGCATGATAATTTGCTCAAAGCTCTTTTGATTACCTGCCTGTTTTATCTGAGGCTCATAAATCTTAAAACCTGTCTCTGATTTAAGCTTGGGGACTCCGACAATGCTAAAATTTCCTTCCCCGCTGACAACCATCGTAAGAGTAATCGGGTCCCCCACTTTAACCTCACGAGGGGAAATTGTTACTTCAAGATCAAAATTTCCCAGGGTGCCTGAGAAATCTTCAGGCCTGTTTTCTCCAGGCAGAGGTAAAACAGAAAACAAAATATCCCCGGATTGCAAATCCAAAGAATGGGCTTCATACCTGCCGAAAAAATCGTCAAAAATGTCGGCATCAAAAGAGTTATTAGAACCAAAAGGAGGCTTCTGTATCGCCTGCTTGCGCGTAATCAGATTACATTTAACATGAGCCGGCCCCAGTTTAAATTCACCCGGCCTTAAGCCAAAAATCGAGGTATTAAATTCTAAAACATCGCAATTTGCCCCTTGGTAAACCTCCTGGTACTGTTTAGGCTTATCGAATCCGCCTGCAGAAAAACCTTCATGGCTGAATTCCGGATACTGTATATCTCTTACGCCAAGATTATTTATGTACAATTTAATGGTTACCGGGATAATCTCGTTTACATAGGCGGTTTTATTCTTTGTCTGGATTGTCACAAATAACCTGTCGTTTAAATCCGTTATCTGCGGCTCTGCCGGGCTGCCCGGTTGAGAAGTATTTTCAACCGGCCCCTTCACCACTTCTACGCTAAGCTGATTAGAGGTATAGGTATCCCCCTTATATTCCAATTTAAAAGGCCCTATCTTAAAATTACCGGCTTTCGTGGAAAGAAGCACATAATTGTGTGTCACCGAGCTTGATACCTTTCCATTGACGATAGACATCATCGTTGAGGGCCCTAAATAACGCGCTTGAAATCCATCGATTGGCGGGAAATCCAGAGCCGCCATATTCTGCACGTTATTAAAAGCCAGGGCCAACTGCAGAGAACTTCCCAAAGACACCTTGTTCCTGTCAACCGTGGCTTCGAAACTAAGCTCTTTGGCAAAACATACAGCCGCGAAGCTGAGCGCACTAAACGTAAAAATTAAGCTCAGGATTAAAATTTGACAAAACCGTTTTTTTTCAACGGCCGCAAGTTTTAAACGTACGGTTTTATTTCGCAGTCTATGCATTACCAGTCCTTCACTACCTTGCCGACAGTACCTCTTCTCGTATCTTCCAATTTCCCCGATGAATTCTCTTCCTGCCGATAGCCTTCTAAAAGCATATTCGCTTCTTCTTTAGACATCTCCTTTGTTCCGTCTAAAGCGTCCCCCTCGGACTCCTGCCGCCCCTTGTTATCTTTCTGTTCTTCGGCTTGATCGGCTTCTTGAGCCTCTTCCTTCTTTTGCTTCTCCACCTTTTGTTCTTCCGCCTTTTGTTCTTCTGTCTTTTGCTCTTCCGCCTTGCGTTCCTCGGCCTTTTGTTCCCGGCCTGAAGCCCCCTGCTCCTGTTGAGCCTGCTGGGCATCTTTGTCCTGCCCGGACTCTTTCTTTTGCTTGTCCTGCTTATCCTGCTCCTGTTTTAATTTATCCAGGAGTATTTTCAACTCTCTTTCAACCAATTCATGGTTAATCTTGGGATCCCGGTCTTTGGGATTTAATTCTATCGCCCTTTTGTAATAATCCAATGCTTGGCGCAATAAACGTATCGTTTCCTTAAGTTCTGTATTTTCCTTCAGCTTACCAAGCTTATATTTTGAATTTGCGATATTGAAATTTGCCTTAGACTCTAAAATCGTATCCTTAGAGAAGGTTGCTTTTTCAAAAAAGCTGACTGCCTGATTATACTCCCCTTTTTTATACTGCGCTAAACCTATATTATAGTTGATCTCGCAAGAATCGGGTGATTTTATTTGCGCCTGGTTGTATAAGGTAATCGCCTCATCGTATTTCTTCTGCCTATAGAGGCTGTTTGCCCGGCCCACTATTCCAATATTATCATCCGCGAATGAAAACGAACAAAAACTTCCCGCTATAAATACAGCCTGCGCCATAACCCGTATCGATTTTCTCATTTTAAGGGATCTTTTCCGCTTCCTTTTTATCATTAATGAACGGCTCAATTACCAATAAAAATAATACCAGCCATAAGAATATCTGAAACCTTTCTTCATAGTGTTTATTCATCTTGGTTTGCAGCTCTCTCTTTTCCATCTTGGAGATCCTGTCCCGATAAATCAAATCCAGGCCAAACTCGGTATTCGTGGCTCTCACATAAACGCCTCCGGTGCCTAAGGCGATCTTTTGCAGACTATTCTCATCAAGGCGGGATTTAACCACCGCGCCCTGCTCATCCTTGAGAAAAGCCTTCTGCCCGGATTCATCCACAACCGGAATAAGATCTCCTTCCTGCGTGCCTATGCCGGCGCAGAATATACTGATCCCCTCCTTTTTGGCTTCTTCGGCCGCCTGCACCGGATCACCTTCATGATCTTCCCCATCCGTAATAACGATCAACACCTTATATTTCTTCTGCCCGCCCTCATAACTCCGTAACGCCTCTTTTATTGCGCTGGTGATGGAAGTCCCGCCCTTAGGGATGGTATCTATGCCCACATCATCAAGTGAAAGTAAGAATCCTCCGTAATCCACTGTCAGGGGGCACTGTAAGAATGCGCTTCCGGAAAAAGCGATTAAACCGATCCTATCCCCTTTGAGATTACGCACTAAATCCTTGATCGCTAATTTTGAACGCTGGAGCCTATTGGGTTTAACATCCTCGGAAAGCATGCTTTTCGATGTATCTAAAGCTATTACGATATCCACGCCCGTGCGTTTTACCTCCTCCCAATAAAATCCCCACTGCGGCCTCATCAAAGCAAAAAGGCTCAAAGCAACAGCTAAAACTATTACGGCAATTTTTAGGAATCTCTTTCGATAATCAACAGCGGATAATAGCTCCCCCAGCAGCTCTTTTTGAGCAAATTTCTCAAGGGCGGCCGTGCGTAACCGGGCCGCCCAGAAATAAAACAGCACCACTGCAGGAACAACAAAAAACGCATAAATAAAGTTTACCGCGGCAAACCTCATGGTATTTTTCTTAAGATAGTATTGGTTAAAACAATCTCCAGCAATAAAACCAGCAAACCCGGCACTAAAAACACCATAAATAATTCGTTGTATTCCAAATAACCTTTTTCTTCTATTACCGTCTTCTCAAGGCCGTCTATCTCTTTATAGATCGTGCGCAGGCTTTCCGTGCCGGTGGCCCGAAAATACTTTGCTCCGGTCATATCCGCGATCTTTATCAGGGTATCCTCATCAATATCTATCTCTACCGGCTGATATACCGTATTACCGAAAAAATCCTTTACCGGATAAGGGACCGGCCCTTTTGAGCCGGCGCCTATCGTATAGACCTTGATCTTTAAAGCCTTCGCCGCTTCTGCGGCGGTCAGCGGAGAGATAGTACCGGTATTATTGCGCCCGTCGGTAAGCAGGATAACCACCTTGCTTTTTGCTTTGGAATCCCTGAGCCGGTTTATGGAAGTGGCCATCCCGGAGCCTATCGCTGTCCCATCCTCGACTAAACCTGTTCTAACCCTTGCCAGATTATCCAATAACCAGCCATAATCAAGGGTCAAAGGGCACACCGTATACGCCCGGGAAGCAAAAGCCACAAGGGCAATACGATCGTTTTTCCTGCCGGTAATAAAATCCCTCACGACACTCTTAACCACCTCGACCCGGTTCTGCCTCCGCCCTCCCAGCTTAAAATCCTCGGCAAGCATACTGGTGGAACAATCGATCGCCAGAACTATATCGATACCTTCCGACTGTATCTTGGAATCGGCAACCGGCGACTGCGGCCGGGCCAAAGCGAATAATACCAATATAACGGCCAGGATCCTTACATAAATCAGGTTCCTGCTCAAAGTAAGCTTAAACGAGCTTTTTAATCTTCCCACTAATTCGCCTGAGGAAAATTTAAAAGCGGACAGAACACCCGCTTTCTTTTCTTTGTACAAAAAAAGCGCTGTTACTACCGGGATAAGAATAAGGACAAACGGGTCATGCAGGGTCATTTTCTTTTGTCTGATCAATAAAATGTTTTGCGGAATCAAAAACAGAATTTGCCTCATCTGCCGGAGGCGCGTACTTGGCGAATTTTACCAAATCACAACAAATCAAAAATTCTTTCAGCAGGCCCTTATGCCCGCCGGTCAATTCCGCGGAATCCCGCGTGCTCATCAAAAATTCTTCTGTGGTCATCTCGGGGGCCCTAAGCTTAAACCGGTTCTCACAATAATGCCTGATGATATCGGAAACCTCTATGTAATACTCTTTAATCTTGTTTAAAGCGATATAATTTTTCCCCCGCAGATGCTCGAGCTGTTCATAGGCTATTTCGTGGGCGGGTTTTATCGGTATAACCGGTTCCTCTTTATTTCTCTTCAGTACATATCCGGCCCAAACGCCCACAACAGCCGCAATGAATAAAACTGCCAAGATAAGATATTTATGTATCGCCGAAGGCAGGCCCACCGGATCCTTTACATCCCGCATCTGAGTGCCCGGCCCGGTTTTATCCAGAGTACTTTTTATCTCTATCGCGATTTCTCCGGCCTCGAGCAGGTGCCAGTCTTTGTCCGTTTTTAACTTGTACTTAAGAACAACCTTGGGTATAGTGGTTTTCCCGGTGATATAGGTATCCAGAATATACCATTGAGTGATTTTTTCCTTATTTAAAAATACGCTCCTCTTTGAGCCAAAATCTTTAATGACAAAATCACCTAGATTCTGACCGAAGACAAAAGGTTCGATTTCAATATCCTTGGTCTTTTGAATGACAATCTCATATTGTATCTTATCGCCGATAGCCGCGGCCGTCCTGTCCACCCGGGCCTCAATCGTAATAGGCGCATCCGGCCCTTTTTTATCCTTGGCAAAACAGGCGGACGCGGCAGCAGCAAAGAAAAAAATAAAACTAAAGAGTAATATTTCATTCCAAAGATTTTTCATCGTATCCTTAATCTGCTCTCTCTGGCCCTAAAAAACCTGAACAAACTCTGCGCGTAAGGCATATCCGTGCGTATATCAATGTTGTCCACCTGTATCGAACGGAAGAGCATCCCC
>JBAZGE010000079.1:0-7058 GCA_041653035.1 Candidatus Omnitrophota bacterium | reverse complement strand
ATTGGCGCGCCCGGCGCATGATTTGCCCCAGGAGGCAACAGGACGGGCTCACCTAAGCCCTGCCCGGCCGCCGGGACATCGGGAGTGATTTGCTGTCCGGTCGTCATCCTTGGCAAAAAATCGCTCTCGGTGAATACCTTCTTGTTCGCCGGATTAGAACAACCGGTAACCAGCGTTCCGCACAACAAAAAAAAGATCACTCTATTCAATGCTCCCCCTGATGATATCCTTCAGCTTATTGATATCGGATTCACTGTATTGGCGCCAATGATTGATGAAATTGCGTTTGGATTTCGGAAAGATACCTTTTTTTTCATAACGCAGGAGCGTCTGTTTCGATATCCCCAGCATCTGCGCCACTTCCTGAGAAGTAAAAAACCTAACTTTATTCATGTAAGAAAATTTTATCTTTGATATGGTTTAATATGGTTAAACATGTTTAACCACCTTAGAGCCTATTTGCCAACATTTTAATACATTTCATATTATCTGTCAAGCCTTTTTCGCCAAAATTTATTCCACAAAAAAAACGAAAAAGGGGACGGTTCTATTTTTTTTAGAACAAATAAAACAAAAAAAATAGAACCGTCCCCTTTTTTTCTTTTTATTTTTCGCTTAAATCGATAAGCTCCTGCACCTCATTTTTATCCACGCTGATCAATTTTATCCCCAGGAAATAATGCCGGTCCTTTTCCATGTGGGAGTGCACGATCTCACCTTTCGCTTTGATTATCCGCGGCTCCGCGCCCCCGCCTTCCAGTTTAAATTCCATGGAAACGTAAACCCCTTTGGGGAGGAATAACAACACCTGCGCGCCTACCGCGGCGCCGTTGCGGGAAATATTTGTGGTCCGGCACTCTATAACCGGAGCATGATGCAAAGCCAGCGAAGAGTCTTCAACCCTGATGCACAGAGGTATTTCCAAACGCAGGCGTTCGGATTCCCGCCAAAAAGCAAGCCCCTTCAGCGTGTTTTGCCTGATCATGAATTTCTCTATTTCAAAATCCTTTTGCGGAGGGCCGTAATAATAATTAAGGGCGGAGACTATGGCGTCCGCCGAAGCCAGCAGGGGTTCAATGTCGCAATTGCTTATCTGGTTTATATTATCGATCAAGCCGGTATCAAGAGGGTTTGCGCAGGCGACAAAAAGGATATTTCGTATCTTGAACATCGGAAGAACCAGATTCTCCCGGTAAAAATCTTCATCCGCCAGCGATAACACACCGGGATCGATCTCATAATCGGAAATTTTCACGTACGGAATATTGCTCAGGATGGAAAAAAATAACGCTATATCCTCTTCGGAGAGATACCCCAGTTTGACGAACGCGGCCCATAACGATTTCCCATAACGGGCGGCTTCCTGTTTGGCCGCCACCAAATCCATGGTTCCCACCCATTTATCCTGTACCAGCTTGGAGTCTAAATCATCCATACTATCCTCCCTTCGGATAATATTTTTTCAGGAAATCCGCAAGAGCCTCCGAAATCTTCTGTTCTTCCGCAATGCACCGTTTCATCGTATCGAATTCTTCGTTCCGCGCGGCCGGGTATTTTTTTTCCAGCCCCCGCAGCAATTCCGCCTGCTGTCTCGCGATGTTTAACAATACCCGGTTATCCCGCAGGGCATCGCCGTAATCCAGCGCCTGTTTCACGATCAGCCTCAACTCTTCATTCTCCCAGGGTTTAGGAATAAACCGGTATACCTGCCCTTTATTGATCGCGTCGATGGCGGATTCAAGATCCGGGTATCCGGTAATCAGGATACGGATAGCGTCCGGATACAACTGCCTGACCTTCACCAAAAAATCGATGCCCGTCCCATCCGGCAGTTTATTGTCGGAAATTACCAGGTCAGCTCCGCCGGCAGACTTCATTTTTTCCAAACCTTGCCGGACGTTCCCTGCCAAAATGATTTCCCGGGTATCCCCACGGAGCACCCGGTTCAAAATAGCCAGGATATTCTCCTCATCATCAACGACCAAGAGGACATGTTTACGCATTTTCCCTTTTTTCTAATTCCTTGACATAGCTCTCAAGGCAGCCCTTAGCGGTAGAAGGATTGAGTTTAGTGAACATGATCCCCATACCGGCAGGCAAGACATTCCCCTGCCCATCATCCAATGCCTGCGGACGGGCCCACACTACAAATCCCTCGGCGCAGATGAATTTTTTTTCCGCGTTTTTTTCAAACTCAAAAATGATCTCCAGCTTGGCCTGCGGATCCTCGACTTTATCGGTAGCAAGGAACATCCCTCCCGAAGAGAGGTCCTTGGTCTCCACATACTGCCAGAATCTATGGCCCCGGCATTCCACCTGGATCTTTATGAACGCGCGCTTAAACTTCCTTCTATCCTCAATGCCCACGGCTGCCTCTCCCGGTTCCCGCTGCCGGTATCTTTTTTGCTATTTTTTCACGCTGTTCGCGATATCATACAAACTTAACGCGATGCTGAATATAAGGCAGGCCATGGATAAAGCTATCAGGTTATGCGGCGTAACGCCCCACCAGAAAGAATCGATCCCCAGCAACCGGGAAACCACTCCGACAGCGAACGTCACGAACGCCATCGCCAGAAACAAATCGTCGCCAAAATTATAGGCCTTTTTCATTTTAACACGTCTCCTTCTTGTTTTTTGGGCAGGCTGACCGTAAAGGCCGTGCCAACGCCCGGTTTACTTTCCACCGATATATCTCCCCCATGTTTTTTTATAATATTATAACTGACCGAAAGGCCGAGTCCAGTGCTTTTTTTGGTGGAGAAAAACGGGTCGAATATCCGCGGCCTTACGTCATCGGGAATACCGCTCCCGGTGTCGGAAATTTTTATAAAAACATTTTTTTTATCCTCGAACGTAACCAGGCTGATCACCCCTTTATCCTGAATGGCCTGGCCGGCGTTTATCAAGAGGTTCAGGAAAACCTGGGACAGCTGCGTCGGTTCGGCCAGGAGAGCGGTCTTAGACTGGTAATCCTTGTTGAAGGTGATCTTGTTCTTCATTTCATTCCAGATTATCGCCAGCACCGATTCCAGGATCTGGTTGGGATCGACCGAAACCATCTGCGGTTCTCCCCGGCGGGAAAACAATCTCAAGTCGGAAACGATCCGTTTTATGCGCATCGCCCCGATTAAAGATTCGATAACCATGGCCCTCACTTCCTCAACCGCCCCCCCCGGAGGATCCTTTTCCGCTCCCGGCGCTCCTTCCGGGACGGCCTTGAAATAGTCGCGGATACACTCCAGGTTGCTTATCAAAAAACTCAACGGATTGTTTATCTCATGGGCGACCCCCGCGGCAAGCGTGCCTAAAGAAGCCATCTTCTCCATGTGAATGACCTGGGCCTCGGTCTCTTTGATCTGCCTGGTCTTTTCACCGAGCTTCTTTTTCCACTGTATAGTGCTCCAGGCCGCGTAGGCCGCGAACGCGATTATTACCGCGATAAGAACGACCACTATCATATTATCCCCCTCCTTTAAATACCTGAATAAGGCTCCAGAGAGGCAGGAATATCGCCAGAGCCATTCCCATGACCGAAAGGCCGAGCACCGCGGTCATGATCGGTTCGATCATAGTGGTAAGATTCTTCATCGCGTTTTTTACTTCCAATCCGAAGTACTCGCACAAAGAATCAAGCATCAGGGACAAAGAACCGCTTTTCTCTCCGATCGATATCATGTATCCGACCAGCCGGGGAAAAAACTTACTGTTCAAAACCCCCCCGGAAATACCTTTCCCTTCGGCGACATCCTGCTTAATTTTCCCTATTTCTATGGAAAGCACTTTATTGCCGATGGTTGAGCTGACGATATCAAGGGTCTTGAGCACCGGCAGGCCGGCCTGATACAATACGCTGAGCATAGAGGCAAAACGAAGCATGGTGATCT
The DNA here is from genome assembly GCA_041653035.1 of Candidatus Omnitrophota bacterium. Taxonomy (GTDB): domain Bacteria; phylum Omnitrophota; class Gorgyraeia; order Gygaellales; family Profunditerraquicolaceae; genus JAQTZX01. The sequence continues at coordinate 3,171 of JBAZGE010000079.1, read as the reverse complement.
TGGTGTATACTTTCCCGAAAACCGGGATCCTGAATTTAAACGTATCCCAGATGATCCTTCCCTGCGGGGTATTGATTATCCACTGGAAGAGAAAAAATAACCCGGCGGCCGCCGGCGGAATAGCATACCAGTATCCCCTGAGGATCTTACTGATGATGATCATGATCTGTGTCGGTAACGGCAGGGACATTTTCGCGTCCAAGTAAATACGGGAGAACTGGGGCACGACAAAAACGGACAAAACCACCACCGCGATGATCAGCGCGATCACAACCATGACCGGATACTGCAGGGCCGACATGATATTCTTCCGGGTCTCATAATCATCTTCGAGCATATAGGAAAGCCGCATGAGCACTTTATCCAGGACACCCGCGCTTTCTCCCGCCACCACGGTATTGACGTACAGATCGGAAAAAGCCCCCGGATGGCGGGCCATCGCCTGCGAAAGGCTCATCCCCCCCTCAACGTCATGGGTGATCTGAAATAACGCTTTTTTAAGCACCGCGTCTTCGGTCTGCTCCGCGAGCACACTCAGCCCCTCGACAATCGGGATGGCCGCTTTAATAATCGTGGCAAACTGACGGGTAAAAATAACGACATTGGCGGGGCCGGCCTTCTGTGTTTTTTTCAGGATATTCCCGATGAACGCCATCCCGTTCTCTTCGGCCCCGGGCTTGAAATTTATGCTCACCGGCAAATATCCCAAATGGGCCAGCTGAGTGGTCAAATCCATCTCGCTGTTGGCCTCCATCTCGCCCTTGATCATCTTACCCTGATTATCTACCGCTTTATATATGTATATGGCCATGATCGGTATTAAATAATTCTTGGTTAAAGATGGTTAAGGACGGCAATTCGGCAAATCTTGGGTTAATGGCAGTTAAAGATGGCTGCTCTTAGCAACCTCCTGACACCCTAACCCTCCCCCCTACCCTATATTAAAATCCTTGATCACTTCCTCCACCAGCCCGGCGTCGACTTTTTCCGCTTTGCGCGCGAATCCGGTCATTAAGATCAGGTCGCAAACCGTATTGATGCGCCGCGGGATGCCCCCGGAAAATTCAGCTATTGCCCGCAGGGACTCTTTATCAAAAATCGATTCGGCAGGCGCGTCTTTCCCGGCAACTTTTAACCGATGGCTGATGTATTTAACCACGTCCTCATCGCTTAACGGCCCCAAGAAACACCGTACTGCCGCCCGCTGGTCAAGCGGTTTATTCCCGGATATCTTGTCCCTAAGCTCAGGCTGGCCCAGCACCAGGAGGGTGAGCAAAAAACGATCCTCCATCTGAAAATTCAGGATCAGCCGCATCTGTTCGAAAAGCCGGTTATCCTCTATTGTATGCGCTTCATCGATGACCACGATGTTTTTCTTCCCGTCGCGCACATTATCCATAAGGATACTTCCCAGTTTTTCCAGTAAAGGGTCTGCCAGCAATTCGGTCTTTTTATCGGGAAGGGCCTGCGGGCTCAATCCCCGGACAACCGCGCGCAGAAGCTCCGCCGGCTCTCCGAGACAAGGATTATTTATGAACGCGCATGCATACCGGTCCCTGCCCAGGTCATTCAAAATTACCTTGCCCAAAAGCGTCTTGCCGCAGCCGAAAACCCCGGTCAGAACCCCGCACCCCAGGTCCTGGGCAAAGACATACCCCAGCTTCATCAAAGCATCTTCATGCTGGCCGGACAAATACAGATACCGGGTATCCGGCGTATTCTGAAAAGGCTTTTCTTTCAAACCCCAGTATTGTTCATACATATCATCTTCAAAGGTTATTGCGGGTTAAAGTTGGTTAATGACGACAATCAAACAACTTTTAGGTTAATGATAGCCGCTCTCAGCAACCTTCTTTAACCTTCATTAACTTTTTTCTATTTCTTACGAGACAGCCAATTGGCTATGCGTTTCTGATAGTCATCCACATCCGAACCTTTTACTTCCACATCCGCCGAAGACGGCAGCCTGCCGCCGGCGGAAATATCCGTCTTTAAAAACGGCTCTATTTTCGCCTCAACGGGCATGCTCTGCTTCGCTTCCCCGTATTCCTCGCATACCCTGGCCACCTCTTCAAGCGTGGTTATTCCTGCCAGCGCCTTGCTCACACCGTCTTCGCTCAGCAAAGCCATCCCATTTTCCTGGGCTTTCTTTCGCAGGGTGACCGTAGAGCAATTGTCGGAGAGGATCAATTCCCTCATTTCGTCATCGACCACCATCAATTCATAGATCCCCGTTCTTCCGTAGTATCCCGTCCCCTTACAGTTATCGCAGCCCCGCCCGCGGTAAAGGACAAAACCAGATTTCTCCTTCAACCCCCACTTCTCCATCAACGCTTCTGAAGGCTCATAGCTTTCCTTGCAATTCGGACAGATCATCCTCACCAAACGCTGGGCCATGACACCGATCAAACTGGCTGAGACGAGAAACGGCTCCACGCCCATATTCACCAGACGGGTGACCGAAGAAGGCGCATCATTGGTATGCAGGGTCGAAAACACCAAGTGGCCGGTAAGCGCGGCCTGCACGGCGATAGCCGCCGTTTCCAAATCCCTGATCTCCCCGACCATGATCACGTCCGGATCCTGGCGAAGCATAGCCCTCAACCCGTTGGCAAAAGTGATACCCGCTTTCGGGTTGACCTGGACCTGGCGGATAAGCCCCAAACGGTATTCAACCGGGTCTTCAATAGTAATGATATTGATATCCACCGTGTTTATTTTGGTCAAGGCTGAATAAAGCGTGGTGGTTTTTCCGCTTCCCGTGGGGCCGGTGGACAAAACAATCCCGTACGGCCGCGAGATCACATTCTCATACCGCTTAAGCTGTTCATAAGTCGAAAATCCCAGCCGTTCCAGGCCGATGGTAACCGAAGCCGAATCCAAAAGCCTCATGACGATATTCTCGCCGTAAATGGTAGAAATGGTGGAAACACGGAAATCAATAACCTTCTCTTCAACCTTAACCTGGAAATGGCCGTCCTGAGGCACCCGGGTCTCCGCTATGTCCATTCCGCACAAAACCTTGACACGGGAAATAAGCGCGCTTTCCCACTGTTTCGGAGGAGACGGCAGTTCATGCATGATACCGTCGATCCTGAAGCGCACGCGGGTCATCTCCTGTTCGGGCTCGATATGGATATCCGATGCCCGGTCGCGCACCGCCTGAGAAAT
>JBAZGE010000078.1:0-7224 GCA_041653035.1 Candidatus Omnitrophota bacterium | reverse complement strand
TTGGGCAGTAAGTGAATCCGATTTCTTCAGCAAATCTTCCCGTGTCCCCGAAAACACCACTTCCCCGCCGTGCCTGCCTGCCCCCGGGCCAAGGTCGACCACATAGTCGGAGGCCATCATGATCTGTTCGTCGTGCTCAACCAGGATAAGGGTATTCCCCAGATCGCGTAAAGCGGTCACCGTGGAGATAAGTTTGGCGGTATCCCGCTGATGCAAGCCGATGCTCGGTTCATCCAAAATGTATAAAACCCCCACCAGGCCCGAACCGACCTGGGTGGCTAAGCGCACCCGCTGGGCTTCCCCGCCGGAAAGCGTGGAACTCTTCCGGTCGAGGGTAAGGTAATCCAGCCCCACGTCGATACAGAATTTCAAACGTTCTATTATCTCTTTCAAAACCTGGTGCGCGATGAGTCTCTCGCGTTCAGTCAGGTCGATTTTTTCGAAGAATTCCCGTGATTCTTTAATGGACAAGCGCGTTATCTGGGAGATATTCCTGCCGTTAATGGTCACTGCCAGGCTTTCTTTTTTCAACCTGGTCCCGTCGCATGACGGACAGGGCTGACTGGACATGAACCGGGTTATTTCTTCTTTCAGGTATTCGCTGTCCGTCTCCCGGAATAAACGGTCCAGATGCGGCAAGAGCCCCTCAAACGGTTTATCATTCACCAGCACTTCATCCGTGCCGTACAAAACCGCCTTTTGAACTTCTTTGCTTAATTTACCGAAAGGCGTTTGCAGATCAAACCCCATCTCCCGCGCCAATTCCCGGATAAGCCAGCGGTAATACATGATATATCCCTTACCCCCGCGCTTCCACGCCTCTATCGCTCCCCCTTCTATGGATTTGGCCCTGTCGGGAATGACCAGGTCCGGATCGAATTCCAATTTTATCCCCAGTCCATTGCAGGCGGGGCATGCCCCGAAGGGAGCATTAAAAGAAAAAAGACGGGGCTCAATCTCGGGAAGGTCTATACCGCACTGCGTGCAGGCGAACTGCTCGCTGAAAACAATTTCTTTTTGCCGGCCGGAACCGAAGACCACCATAAGATTTCCCTTGCCGGTCTTCAGCGCGGTCTCAACCGAATCGGTAAGCCGGCTTTTAACCTCCGGCTTCACCACTAATCTATCGACAACAACTTCAATAGTGTGGATCTGGTATTTCTTCAGCTCTACTTTTTGGGACAGATCATATATGATACCGTCTATACGGCAGCGCATGAAACCGGCTTTCTGAACCTGCTTAAAAATATCCCGGTATTCGCCTTTCCTCCCCTTTACCAACGGGGCCAGTATCTGGATCTGGGTATCCCGAGGCAGAGATAAAATCCTCTCCACGATCTCCTGGGCGCTTTGCCGTTCCACCGGTTTTCCGCATTTATAACAGTGCGGCTTACCGATACGGGCGAAAACCAGCCTCAAATAATCGTATATCTCGGTCTGTGTGCCCACCGTGGAACGGGGATTGCCTCCCGCATTCCGTTGTTCGATGGCAATAGCGGGAGAAAGCCCCTCGATATACTCCACATCCGGCTTCTGAAGCTGTTCAAGGAACTGCCGCGCGTAGCTGGAAAGACTCTCCACATAACGGCGCTGTCCTTCGGCGTAAATGGTATCGAAGGCAAGGCTGGACTTCCCCGAACCCGAAAGCCCGGTCACCACGATAAATTTATTCCGGGGCAATTCGAGGTCGATATTTTTAAGATTGTGCTCCTTGGCACCCTTAATTATTATGCTGTCGTGCGAATTCATAGTTTTGAAAAATGGGGACGGTTCGAAAAAAGGGGACGGTTCTATTTTTTAGTTCTCGGACGAGAGTCTAAAAAATAGAACCGTCCCCTTTTTTTTTACCGGGGCTCTTACTTCTTCTTCTTTTTTTTTCCGCCTCTCTTCATCTTGGCGCAGGAGACATCGCCGGCTTTATCAAGAAAATACAAAAAACCTTCTTTTCTCTTGATACCGCATTTGGAAACTTTCTTCGGCTTGCCGCCTTTATTCTTTCCTCTGGCCATTTTCGCGCAAGAAACATCGCCTTGCTTATCGATGTAGTAGAGGAAACCCTTTTCTCTCTTGATACCCAGTTTCACTATTTTTTCTGCCATTATTAGTATTCACCTCCTCTCTTTTTAAGCGTTATATATGCATTACGTCCCGATTCTCACCGGCTCCACAATCTGCCGCAGAGCCGCGGCCGCCGATAACACGGCCAGGTAGCTCGTCTTGGGGTTCTCGGGATGTAAAACATTTTCGGTGCGCGTGAATATCTTTCCGGCGCTCGATTCGATCTCGATTTCGTGAATGTTGTTCCGTGTATCCGGCGAAGCGATGATCCTGACCTCGGTTTTCGCGGCGCCGATCCCGGCAAGGCTCAGTACGGCGGCCACATTGATATTCTGCGGGAACAAAACAGTCGCATCCTTCGCGCTCCCGGAAAACAAGACCGTGTCCTTTTTGACAGCCTCCAGATCGATCTTCCTGTCCCGGATGTACGCGACTCCCGCGAACGAACGCGGATTTTTACGCGTCGTAAGCACGACTTTCTTTATCTCTACCGCGCTGGAGGCTTTCAAACCGTCGATCCCGGCGATCGCGCCGCTGGGGATAAAAACACGGCTTTTGTTTTTCAGGGCCAGCCTGCGCAGTTCCGCCGCGTGCATAACTATCCCGCCCACACTCATGATCATGATATCTTTTCGTGCGCCGAGCGACTGCCGGGCGATCTCCCATGAATGCGCGGCAGAAGCGGCCTCGATAACCAGCCCGGATCGGGCGATCAATTGCTTCAAAGTCCCGGCAGCCAAACGCCCTGAACCGCACAGTCTTTTGGACAAATCCGCCGCCTTTTCCTCCGCGATATCATATACGGCCGCGACAAACGCCCTTCCCGCGAAATCCTTCTTTATGATCTTCGCCAACGATCCCCCGATCGCCCCGCACCCCACAATACCAATCTTCAGCACTTTAACCATTTGTTTAAAATTATTTAAAAGCCGTAAATCGTAATCGGTAATTCGTAATTCGTAAAAGGAATTCCTATTAATTACAATTTACCATTTACCTTTCTTCCGTCTCCCAATTATCACATTATCAATAAGCCTCGTCTTGCCTATACGTGCGGCAAGCGCGATCAACGTCCGCGCATCGCGGCTGATCGTACGCACAGGCAGAAGACTTTCAAGATCTACGACCGCGACATAATCAATAACCGGAACAGGCCCTGATTTCTGAGATATAAGAATATTTTTTATGGCCGCGGCTATTTTTCCGCTATCCCGAATCCCTTTTGCCACCAATGTGCCCGCCCCTTGCAAAGCCCGGTATACAACCGGGGCAGTTTCGCGCTCTTTCTTTTCCAGATAGGCATTGCGCGAACTCATCGCCAAACCGTCCTTCTCGCGGATGATCGGCATGACCACGATCTCAAGAGGCATATTTAAATCCTTTACCATGCGCCGGATGATCACCGCCTGCTGGGAATCCTTTTGGCCGAAATAAGCGTTATCAGGTTGAACGATATTGAATAATTTTGCCACTACCGTCGACACCCCCCGGAAATGGCCGGGCCTGCTCTTTCCGCATAAAACATCCTCCAGCCCCTTCACCGAGATCTGCGTCCTGAAATCCCGCGGATACAGGGCCCCCGCATCGGGATAAAAAAGGAAATCAACACCTTCCTGCAAGCATAATTTTTTGTCTTTTCCAAAGGGACGGGGATAGCGTTTAAGGTCTTCTGAAGGGCCGAACTGCAGGGGGTTGACGAATATGCTGACGATCACGATATCATTCTCGCGCCGCGCGCGGCGAATGAGGCTCAGGTGTCCTTCATGCAAGGCTCCCATGGTAGGGACAAAACCTATGGTTCCGCCTTTTCTCTTCAGTCCCATAGTTATGCCTTGCATGGTCTCGGGACGCTTAACGATCTTCATACTTATTTCTTCTTTCCTTTTTTTTGCGTTATCTTTTTCTTGCCTTCTTTTTTCTTTATTCTCTCCCGGCTTTTAACCGGTACTTTTTCTTTTTTTATCGCCGCCGGCATTTTCTTTAATAACTTTTCCAGTACCCGGGGAGCGATCTCCTTTAAAGGCACGAGCACAAAATCCCGCTCAAACATGCGCGGATGAGGGATACATAATGCCTCTTCATTTATACAATAATCCCCATACAGCAGGATATCCAGGTCAATGACCCGGGGCGCGTCTTGAACGGTGCGCACCCGCCCCATTAAATTTTCTATTCTCTGTAACTCTTTTAAAAGCTGATACGGCGTCAGTTCCGTCTCCATTTCGACAACCCCGTTCAAATACAACCCCTGTCCGGCAGGCCCGCCGACAGGAACGGTCTCCATTATGCTGGAAACCTTGGTCACCCGGGTGGTAAAAAGTTTCTTCAACTCCTTTATCGCCATATGCAGGTTAAACCACCGCTGCCCCAGATTCGAACCGATACCGATATAACAGATTGCCATAGTCATAGCCTATATTCCCGCTTTCTTCAACCGGTCAACCGCTTCCTGTATTCTCTTTACGTCAACGGTGACCGCGAAACGTATATATCCTTCGCCGGATTCGCCGAAACCCACGCCCGGCGCAGCCACGATATCCGCCTTTTCAAGAAGTTTCCCGGCAAAGGCTATGGAATTATCTTTCCCCGGGATCTTCGACCACATATAAAAGGTGGCCCGCGGTTTCGTGATATTCCATCCCAGGGAGTTCAGCCCGTCCACCAGGCAATCCCGCCGTTCTTGATACAACGCGCACATTTTCCGAATATGCTCATCCTGGCCTTTGATAGCCGCCACGCCCGCCAGCTGAACCGCGGAGAAAATACCCGAATCGATATTTGATTTCACCTTGGCCAGGGCGCCGACAAGAGCCTTGTTGCCGCAGGCCCAGCCCACCCGCCAGCCGGTCATATTACACGTTTTGGAAAGCGAATGGAACTCGATAGCAACCTCTCGTGCCCCCGCAACCTCCAGGAAACTTGCCGGTTTATAACCGTCATAGGCCATCTCCGAATAGGCCAGGTCCGACACCACGATCAATTTATTCTTAAGCGCGAATTCAACCACTGCTTTGTAGAAATCCTCGTTCGCTGCCGCGCCGGTAGGGTTATTAGGATAGTTAATATAGATAATCCGCGCTTTTTTCAAAACAGATGCCGGGATCTTTTTAAGATCGGGGAGAAAACCATTCTTTTCCAGCAAAGGCATAAGATAAGGTTTGCCCCCGGCGAAAATAGTCCCCCCTTTATAGGGAGGATAACAAGGATCGGGGACAAGCGAATAATCACCGGTATTAAGAAAGGCCAGCGGAAAATGAGCTATCCCTTCTTTTGACCCTATCAACGGAATGATCTCGTTTCCCGGATCAAGGGAAACATTAAAACGCCGCCGGTACCACTCCGCGATCGATTCACGCAATACCGGCATTCCCTGGTCCAAGGCGTACCGATGGGTGGAGGGGTCCTGCGCCGCTTTATACAACGCCTGGATTATAAAATCCGGCGTGGGCTGGTCGGGATCCCCGACTCCCAGGTCAATGATATCCCGGCCTTCCTGCCTGGCCTGCCGTTTAGCTTTGTCGATCTCAAGGAACAAATACGGCGGTAAACTCTGTAATTTTTTTGATACTTTAAAATCCATAGTAGTCTCCGTGATTTTGTTCTTCACCACTCATGCACTTATGCACCCATGCACTAATGCACCTTTTCATCCGCCACCTGCTCGATCACCTTCACGCACAAATCCACGGTCGCGTTCACATCCGCCATACTGAAAATACTGACCGGCGCATGCACATAGCGCGTGGGTATGCTGATAACACCGGTCGGAATACCTTCGCGGTTCATGTAGATAATAGCTCCATCGGTCATCCCGCCTTCAAGCACATCTATCTGGTATTTTATTTTGTTCTTTTTTGCCGTCTCCTTGAACAAGTCTTTTATCTTTTCGCTCACGATCACCCCTCTTCCCGAAGCCTCCATGATAGTGATCGCGGGCCCCGCACCCAGTTTCAAAGATGTTTCCGTCTCTTTTATCAGGGGAGTATCGCCGGCCAGGGTAGTGTCGATGGCAATGGCGAAATCCGGGTTGATCTTAAAAGAAGCGGTGCGCGCTCCTTTCAAACCCACTTCCTCCTGCGCGGTGGCCACCGCGAATACCTGGGCTTTGACTTTCAGTTTTTCCATTATTTTAACCAGGACATAACAGCCGATCCGGTCATCCACGGCCCTGCCGTAATGAAGATCGCCGTTCAAGACCCCCGAATCCTGATAAAAAACAATCGGATCGCCGATCTCAACCTTTTGCTCCGCCTCTTCCCGGTTTTTACAACCGATATCGATGAACATATCGTCATGCTTCAACGGTTTGTTCCGTTCATCATCTTTCTGCAGGTGCGGCGGACGGGTACCCACAATGCCGTGCACATCCCCTTTTTTCGTTTTCACCACTAAGCGCTGGGCGGGCAGGATCCGGTCGTCAATGCCGCCGACTTTTACGAATTTCAGGAACCCTTCCTTGGTTATGAATTTCACTATCAGGCCGATCTCATCCATATGCGCGCAGATCATGATCTTCTTTTTCCCGCTCCCCTTCCGGGAAATGACATTCCCGAAAGTATCCCGAGAAACCTCCGCGCCTGTTTTTCTTAAAGCCTCGCTCATGACACCGGCTATTTCACCCTCATACCCGGAAATCCCCGCCGTATCTAATATCTTCTTCAATAACGCATCCATACGCTCTCTCCTTATTTATTCAACACGTCCCTCATGCTATACAAACCTGCCGGTTTATTGGCTACCCACTTGGCCGCTTTGATCGCTCCCAGCGCGAACAAGTCGCGCGAATGAGCCTGATGCTTTATCTCTATTCTCTCTGAATTCCCGCAAAAAATGATGGTGTGGTCGCCCACGATATCTCCCAGCCGTATGGCGTGGATAGGGATCTCCCGGGAAGTGGCATCAGCCAGTATCCGGCCGAATTTCTTGGCCGTGCCTGAGGGCGCGTCTTTTTTGGCTTTATGATGCGCCTCAACGATCTCAACGCTGTAATCCGGCCCCAGCTTCCGGGCAAGGTCAGGAAGGATATCAAACAAAACATTGACCCCGATAGACATATTCGGCGTATAGACGACCGGGACGATCTTGGATATCTCTTCTACTTTCTTGATCTGGGTATCATTCAAGCCCGTTGTCCCCAGCACCAGGCCTTTTTTAAAACCGGCCACG
>JBAZGE010000077.1:0-7399 GCA_041653035.1 Candidatus Omnitrophota bacterium | reverse complement strand
ATATTTTGCATCGCATTGGTAAAATTCAGGCGCCGGTGCTTGCTTTCGCAACTCCGGTTTCCTGCCTCTCCCTTTCAAACCGTACGTGACCTTTTCGATCATACGGCTTACAGAGAATCATTCAGAATTGGCTTTCGCCAGAACAAAACTTGGCTGAGGATACCGTACCGTTCCGATCAACCGTTCAACTCCAAGTGATAGATACCACTGCCGGTCATACCTAACGTCAAAGTACGGCGCTGTTCGCTTACGTCTCTTGCATTCGAACCTCGCCAGCCGCCGCCAGACATATATTTCTGCCTGCGCAAACTGCCGGCTCGCATTGCCGCCGCGATAATAATTCGCCCATCCTCGAAGAATCGGGTTTACCTTGTCCACCAGCTTGCTTATACTACCAACCCCGTTACACCGATAATTAACTACCGCCCGGATTTTCTCCCGCAACCGCTTCAGGCTCTTTTGCGAAGGCCAACGGTTCAAGAAACATTTCCCGGCGAATCGATACGACGGCATCTTCCGCAAGTGATGCCCAAGAAAATCAAACCCCTCTTTTCCCCACGACAGGTTCACTACCCGTGTTTTCTGCGGATGCAATTTCAGCCCGAGCATTTGCAGGATTCCAGCCACCGCCTCCATGGCCTTCTTAACGTCGGACGCGTTACGGCTCTGTACCACAAGTCGAGTAGCGCAAAGGAATCTCACCTTCACGCTCTCACGGAACCGGACGTGAGCCTCTCAGCTCATCCGGCTCTTATCATCCAGCCGTTGGTTGCATTCCCATCTGCCAATGGGCAAACAGTTGTGGTTCTCGTTTGGCTATTCCTTCCAGCCAATATCTTGCCCTTCGCTGATGTCCCTTCAACCTCTTGTATTTTCGCATCGCCCACTTGACTAATACCTGGTTGAGTATCCGGAAGGTCGGGTATAAAGCTGACCTATAGTAGCTCCCGTAGTAGTTAATCCATCCTCGCACAATAGGATTGAACATGTGCGATATGTCTTGCAGGGTCTTATCGCTTCGCCGTTGTAATCCCCAACTCCTCATGGTGTCTCTCATCCCTTTCGACGCTTTGTCGCTTACTGCTGGACTGAAGTTGATGAAGTATTTACCCCAACGATTCTTTGACCTTCGGGCTCGAAACGTATATCCCAGAAAATCAAATTTCTCGTTCGGATATTTACCTTTTCTATCCTCGTCTTTGCAATATACGATTTTCGTCTTCTCAGGGTGCATTTCCAATTTACACCATGCAAGTCTTCTGCTGATGGCCTCTTTTATCCATTTGGCTTGGCTCTCACTTTTACAGTGCACGATAGTATCATCGGCATAGCGCTCAAAGGGTATGTTGGGATAATTCCTTCTCATCCACCCGTCGAATGCATAATGTAAAAAGAGATTGGCTAATAACGGACTGATTACTCCGCCCTGCGGTGTACCCTTGTTACGCTCTTGAAGTGTTCCGTCTTGATGTTGCGCTGGCGCTTTTAGCCATCGCTTAATATACAGCAATATCCACTTCTCCTGCGTGTGTCTTTCCAATGCTCGCATCATAAGGTCGTGGTCTATATTATCAAAGTATCCTTTGATATCTATGTCCACTACCCAATTATTTCGCCAGCATCTCTTTCGGGCTACACCTATCGCTTCTTTGGCGGATTTTCCAGGCCTGTATCCATAGGAATCTTCGTGGAAAATCGGCTCTAACTTCGGCTCCAGAATTATCTTTACTACCATCTGGGCTATACGGTCTTCCACTGTCGGTATTCCCAAGGCCCTTTCCTTGCCATCTGCTTTGGGTATTTTTACTACTCTCACCGGCGCAGGCATATAACTCCCCGAAGACATCCGATTCCAAAGCTTGTAGAGATTGTTCTCTAACTTCTCCTCGTACTTTGTAATCGATTGTTCGTCTACTCCGGCAGCTCCTTTGTTTGCCTTTACCCTTTTGTACCCCTCCCAGACTACTTCCCGGGCAATGCTATACGACTTTGTCTTATTCATTGGCTCTTCCCTTGTCGGTTGACCATTGCTTAAGACTGGGTAATGTAACCCCTTCGCTACTTCCCTATTACGGACTATCTTCGCTACTACGGGTTACTCCGCCCCCGTGCTGTGCATCGGTACTCTGACTCTTACGGGTCTTCCGCTTAAGTCTCTCCCTTATCATCACAGCGACAGGTTCCCACGTTCCACCCTAGAGCCTGAATCAAAGTCACGCCACCTTTATGCCGGAGGCCGTTCAGTCGGTATATTTCAGGTTCCCTCTGAACTTATCCCGGAATAACGACTGTTTCCAGTTTTGACCTCGTCTTGTACGTTTCGACACCTCATCGATGGTTCACTTGCGTTCGTCTCTTTGACCCTTATCTGACAAGTTTGTCCTGCCTTTTCCTTAAACGCGCACTACAAAGACTCTTTATCCTTGCAGCTTAAGGCGATTTGAAGCCTGCTCCTGTAAGCCGGCTTCGAGGGGCCTTCCCTCATCACTTGGGTAGTTCTGCTCCCCTTCTGACTTTGCAGTCTTCCGGTTTGTTCTCGTGGCGCACAGTCTCATCCGCGTACCGTGTCAAAAGACCCAGATGTCCGTGACTTTCTTCCCACTGCTCATCCAGCCGATGCAAAAGAATATTAGCCAACAACGGACTGATGACTCCGCCTTGCGGCGTGCCTTTCTCGCTCGCCATCCATTGGCCTTGCTCCATCACTCCAGCTTTCAGCCACTGTCGGATAAGCTTTAACACCCTTCGGTCGGATACCCTCTTTTCAACCTCGCGCATCAACAGCTCATGTTTCACCGAACCAAAGAAGTCTTCCACATCCGCATCTACAACGTAGTTCCCTCCCTGATTCGCGCTCTTGCGCACTCGCTCCAAGGCTTGTGTCGCACTCCGCTTAGGCCTGAACCCAAACGAGCTTTCCTTAAAGTCGGCCTCAAATATCGGTTCCATCACCAGCTTCACCGCCGCCTGCACCACACGGTCTCGCACCGTCGGTATTCCCAACGGCCTCTGCCGTCCGTCTGCTTTGGGTATATACACCCTTCGCACACTCTCCGAACGGTATCCGCCTTCCTTAAGCAATTGCTGCGTCTGCTCTAAAAAGACTTTTACTCCCTGAGTTTCAATCGACTGTATCGTTTCCCCATCCACTCCGGCGCTTCCACGGTTACGGCGGACTTGCTCCCATGCTTCTTCCAGCACGTCCATCCGATACACCCGGTCATACAACGCGTGAAACCTCCGGCTCTTGCTCCGCTTGGCACAATCCCACAGTTTGCTTTGAAGTTGTCGTATTTTATTTTCCAATTTCGAGTTGTTGGGTTCGTTTTGAACCATGCCCTCTACTTACCCTCTCCACAAACATTGATTCAATTACGGGCCCTTCCCCTGCCGCGTCTTTCGACGGGCTCAATGAGGTTGTGTTGTCCTCATCTTCCGGTACTACAACCCGCTCGGACTCCCTCTTATCTTTCAACCTTTTCGCCTTTCGGTTTATAGGCCGAACCTTCTCCCGGCTCTCGCCTCGGACAAGGAGGGTCTCCCCAGTTCCGCGCCAAACCTTATGAACATTCCGTTCCCCCTACCCCGCAGATGTCCAGCGTTGCTCCGAGTTGCCGCCACGCTGTCTTTTGCCTTCGCTCGACATGAACTACTCGGCCACCTGTGCCTTTCGGCTATATAATTTAACGAGGCTGCAGGATTCCCTTTATGGTACGGACTGCTCACTTGCACCAGCCGGACATACTACTCCGCTGGCTTGTCACCCGGCTCCTATGCGGGCCTCTCGGTCCCACAACTCGGGTCAGCTACGAGGCGTCTCGGCACTTACCTCGATGGGACTTTCACCCACTGGCTCAACGTAGCTTCTCTGGGCGCGCCATAGTTAAATTATATCATCCTTTCCTTCTTTTGCAGTAAAAATATCCCTATCCCCAAAAATGACAACCACTAAAAAAAACAGCAGGGTTTATTGTTTTAACGCATGCCGGGGAGAAAACGCTTTCTTCGGAATAGAAGCAAGCATAGACGCCGGAAAACAAAAAAATAAACGTAACAATAATGTTTTTAAGCATTTAAACAATCATCTCTTCTTAAAAATACCGTTTAAATTATACCATTCAAATCGCGGCGCGCAATAAGAAAACAGCAAAGTCTCCCTTGAAATAGCTCTTTTACAATGGTATATTTAGTATATGGCTAAAACTGTTTTTCCCGTCCTTGTTATCATTTTTTTTATGTCTGCATGGTTACGCTTTGTGTCCGTCTGTTCCGCCGAAGAAAATCCGCCGGAAGTCACCGATCACTCGACTACCCGGATAATCATCAAACTGAATAATGACAAAACCCTGAATGATATAAAAGAGTTAAAAGAGTATTATGTCCTTTCTACCGAAAAAATCTATTCCGAAACCCTCCCTCCCGAGGAAACCCTTAAGGAATTAAAAAATCAATTAGCCGGGATTAAAAACGAACATGAACGCTGGTACTGGCAGTTGGAAAAAGATTCCGAGGAATACAAAAACTACGTGAAAGATATCGAGATCAAAAAACATGAGCTCCAAGAACAGATCCGGGCCTTTGAAGAACTGATCAACCGCCTGGACCAACGGCAAAAGCGCGCCCCGCAAAACGCCTTCAACCCTGAATTAAACGGCACATACCTGGTCAAACTGGAATCTTCCCGCGGCCCCGCGTCGATCGCGGCGGAACTATCCGGAAATCCCTCTATCGCTTACGCGGAACCCGATTACACGGTATCCGCGGAAATGACGCCGAACGATCCGTATTATTCTTCCAACGCCGGCTGGGGCCAATCCTACGCCGACCTATGGGGATTGAAAAAAATACAATGCGAAACCGCCTGGAACTATACTCAAGGCTCAGGGATAATCGTGGCAGTGATCGATTCGGGAATAGATTACGCTCACGCGGATATTAAAAATAACATCTGGAGCAACACCAAAGAAATCGCCGGAAACTCAAAAGATGACGACAAAAACGGATACAGAGACGACACAAAAGGATGGGATTTCGCAAACAATGATAAAATCCCCCTTGACGACAACGGACATGGAACGCACGTAGCCGGCATCATTGCCGCGACAGGCAACAACAGCAAAGGGATAATCGGCATCGCTCCTCAGGCAAAAGTGATGGCCGTGAAAGGATTAAACAGCACCCTGAGCGGATCCATCAGCACCATTGTGAACGCCATAAAATATGCCGCCGACAACGGCGCCGATGTGATAAACATGTCCTGGAGCCTCAAAGGCGATTCCCAGGCCCTTACCGATGCGGTCAAGTACGCGTACGCCAAAGGCTGCGTGTTGATAGCGGCGGCAGGGAATTACAGTAAAAATGTTTCTCTCTACAGCCCGGCAAAACTCGCGCAGGTAATAACCGTAGCCTCCACCGATCATTCCGACATAAAACCCGATTTTTCAAATTTCGGTTCTAAAGTCGATATCTCCGCGCCCGGAGGCGACAGCTACAATACATCGGGGGAAAAAAACTATATTAATATTTTATCTTTAAAAGCGAGTTCGGTCTCATCCCAAAGCAAATACGTGGTGAACTCCAGTTATTACCGCATGCGCGGAACCTCGGTTTCCGCGCCGTACGCAGCAGGACTGGCGGCCCTGCTTTTATCGAAATACCCGGACTGGTCGAACGAAGTAGTACGAAAACAGATGTGCAGCACCGCAGACAACATTAACTCCCTCAATCCTTCATATAAAGGATGGCTTGGATCAGGCAGGATAAACGCAAACAGAGCGGTCACCAAAGTTTATTCAGTATCCGGATATGTCCGGAATTCTTCGGGAACCGGAATAAGCGGAGTAACCATTCGATTCAGCAATCTTTCTTCCGTTATCACAAACTCAAGCGGCTATTACAAAAAGAGCGGCGTCCCAAACGGAACCTACACCTTAACCCTCTCCAAATCCGGACACACCTACACCCCTTACACAACCACCGTAAACAACGCCAATAAGATCATTAATTTTACCGTCAAGTAATACGCCCGGGATAAAAACCTACCTCAGATAAAAACGCAGTGATGTTTTCTTCTTTACCACCGAGACTCCTTGCGGCAGATCGACGATAGAACCCACCGGGCGATTCGATACCAAATCTTCCAGTTCCCGGATATGTTGAAAGGTGATCCTTCGGGTATTCCCCTGTACTCGAGCGATGGCGAGGCGAAACATAAGCCGCTGTAATGCCGGATGCAAAACCGCGCACCTCTCCAGTTTTATAACCCCGCCCATTTTTTTAAAAGCCAGTTCCGCCTGGCGATTCAGGTAATCATAATCGTATCCCGCGGTTTCCGCGGTACCGGCCAAAACATCGCGAATATTCCTATTGTATTCCTTTTCCAGCAAAGGCAGCAGATTATTCCTGATCCTGTTACGCGTATACGCATCTTCGGCGTTGGAGATATCCACGCAAAAAGGGATCTTCGCCTTCCCGAGATACGCGACAATCTCTTTACGGCCGGTTTCCAGAAGCGGACGAACAAAGGTATAACCTTTGATCTTTCGTTTCATCGAGATCGCGCTCAACCCGTACAAACCGGTTCCCCGTAACAGGCGCATCAAGACAGTCTCAGCCTGGTCATCCCGATTGTGGCCGAGGGCAATCGTTCCGGCTTTAATTTTCCGTGCCGTCCGGAACAAAAATTCCATCCTGCAGGTACGAGCTCTCTCTTCAAGCGAGCCTCTTTGCGCCGATGACTTTATGTCGATCCTCTCCGCCGTACACGGAAGGCCCATATTCCCGGACATCTTTTCCACGAACTTCCTGTCCTTTACGGAATCCTCGCGAAGGCCGTGGTCCAGATGCGCCACATGCAATTTTAAATCCAGCTCCTTTCGTAAAGCATAGAGTAAGAATACTAAAGCGGTTGAATCGGGACCGCCGGAAACAGCGACTAAAACACGTTCGCCATTCTTTACCAGGCTATATTTTTTAATAATTTGCCGCACACGTTCTAAAAGCATACGTTAGTCCATTCACTGTCCATTACGAAATCCCTTCCAAAAAGATCACATTCGTATCCGCAGCCGCGTGCCGCAATTTCTTCGCCTTATTGTACTCGGGGGAATTCCACCACCGCCGCGCGTCTTCCATACTTTTGAACTCAAGCATTACCACGCGTTTCGGCTGCCAACTCCCCTCCAGTACCTCGGTCGCACCACCCCGCGCCAGCGGTTTCCCCCCATACGCCAGGATGGTAGGAGCCCCCATTTTCTTATATTCCTCATATCCCGCGGGGTCTTTCACATCGATATCCAGGATCACATACGCCACCATACCGACATCCTTTCAAAAAATTAATAATAAAAATATTGTAGCATATCTATGGAGTCATGTCTCCACTTAACTATTCCCGCTT
>JBAZGE010000076.1:0-7627 GCA_041653035.1 Candidatus Omnitrophota bacterium | reverse complement strand
GCTGAAGATCGGCCTGGATCTTCCCAAGAGCGGCCTGGCGCATACTATGGAAGAGGCGAAAAAAGCGATGAAGGAGATCGGCCTCCCGGTTATCATCAGGCCTAGTTTTACTCTCGGCGGGACCGGAGGCGGTATTGCCCAGACCGGGGAGCAATTCGAGGCCATTGCCGGCCTGGGATTGAAGAATAGTTTGACAAGCGAGATCCTGGTGGAAGAGTCGGTGATGGGCTGGAAGGAATATGAATTGGAGGTTATGCGGGATAATAAAGACAATGTGGTGATCGTTTGTTCCATCGAGAATTTTGACCCTATGGGCGTGCATACCGGCGATTCGATCACGGTTGCTCCGGCGCAGACTTTGACCGATAAGGAGTATCAGTCTATGCGGGATGCCGCTTGTGCCATTATCCGGGAAATAGGGGTGGCAACCGGCGGTTCCAACATTCAATTCGCGGTCAATCCGGAAAACGGCCGCATGGTGGTGATAGAGATGAATCCGCGGGTCTCCCGGAGTTCCGCCCTTGCCAGCAAAGCCACCGGTTTTCCCATCGCCAAATTTGCCGCGAAACTGGCAGTCGGATATACGCTTGACGAGATACGCAATGATATCACCAAAGAAACGCCGGCTTCTTTCGAGCCGGCAATAGATTACTGCGTGGTAAAGATCCCGCGTTTCACCTTTGAAAAATTCCCCGAGGCAAAGGACATTTTGGGAATTTCCATGAAATCGGTCGGCGAGACCATGGGGATCGGGAGGACTTTTAAAGAAGCGCTGCAAAAGTCCCTGCGCGGCCTTGAGATCGGCCATACCGGCCTGGACAATAAACTGGATTACCGTCAGATCGGCGGGGAGAAACTCCGGCTCCGCCTGCAGGAACCGAACGCCTCGAGGATATTTTACATAAAGTACGCTTTGCAGAAAGGGATGACTGCCGCGGAAATTTCGAAACTTACGCATATAGACCTCTGGTTTATCGGTAATATCGAAGATATTTTTCTGCTGGAAAAAGAAATAAAAGAACACTATGAATTGCATAAGTCTCTTGAGTTTTCGCTTTTGAGAAAAGTCAAGGAATTCGGTTTCAGCGACCGGCAGATAGCGGAGTTCACCGGCAGTGATGAAATAACGGTGCGCACGCTGAGAAAAGACAACGGGATCATTGCCGTATATAAATTGGTGGATACCTGCGCCGCGGAATTCGAGGCATACACGCCGTATTATTATTCAACTTATGAGCGGGAAGATGAAAGCCGGGTCACTGCCGGAAAAAAGATCATGATATTGGGAGGGGGGCCTAACCGGATCGGGCAGGGCATTGAATTCGATTATTGCTGCTGCCATGCCTCGTTCGCCCTGAAGGAATTGGGATTCGAGACCATCATGGTGAATTCCAACCCTGAGACGGTCTCTACCGATTACGATACCTCCGATAAACTTTATTTTGAGCCGCTTACTTTTGAAGACGTCATGAATATCGTGGACCGGGAAAAGCCGGACGGGGTTATTGTTCAGTTTGGCGGGCAGACACCGCTTAAGTTAGCCAAGTCCCTGGCTGACGCGGGAGTCCCTATTATCGGCACTTCCGTTGAGTCTATCGATATTGCGGAGGATCGGGAAAAGTTTTCCCGGCTGATTCAGGAATTGAAGATCCCCCAGCCCGTTAACGGTATCGCGATGTCCGTTGCGGAGGCCCGGGTGATCGCGGAAAAAATCGGGTATCCGGTGCTGGTGCGGCCTTCGTATGTGCTGGGCGGCAGGGCTATGCGCATCGTGTATGATGCGGATTCTCTTGATGAATTTATCAGGGAAGCGCAGGAAGCCGCTCCGGGGGCGCCGGTCCTTATCGATAAATTTATGGAAGACGCGGTGGAAGTTGATGTCGATGTTATTTCCGACGGCGAGCGCACAGTCATCGGAGGAATCATGGAACACATCGAGGAGGCGGGCGTGCATTCCGGGGATTCCGCCTGTGTTTTGCCGCCGCATACTTTAAGCGATGAGATCAAGGATACGATCCGTAAATATTCCCACGATCTGGCCGCGGTTTTGAAGGTGAAAGGATTGATGAACGTGCAGTTCGCGGTGAAAAATAATATTGTCTACGTGCTGGAAGTCAATCCCCGCGCTTCCCGCACCGTGCCTTTTGTGAGCAAGGCCACCGGGGTCCCTCTGGCAAAGATCGCGGCCAAGGTGATGGCGGGCAAAACACTGGAGGAGCTTGGGTTTACGCGGGAAAAAGAGCCGGAGCATATTTCAGTGAAGGAAGCAGTCCTGCCTTTCTCGAGATTCTCCGGGGTGGACATCATCCTGGGGCCGGAAATGAAATCGACCGGAGAGGTTATGGGGATCGATTATTCGTTTGGGAAGGCGTTCTATAAATCGCAGGTTGCCGCGAACCAGGCATTGCCTCTTGCCGGGAAAGTTTTTATCAGCATAAAAAATGACGATAAACGGAATTTTGTTTTTATCGCCAAAAAGCTCGTTGATATCGGATTCCGGATAATAGCTACCAAGGGGACCTGGAAGGTTCTCAATAACAATAATATCGAAGCGGAGATGGTGGGTAAGATAGGAGAAGGAGATAGCCGTATCGCGGAATTGATCAAAAAGGCCGAGATTAAACTGATCATCAACACGCCGTCGGGACAGCGGGGGCAGTCGGATATGAAACACATCCGCAGCCTGGCGGTCATGCACGGCGTGCCCTGTATCACCACCCTTCAGGGCGCGCAGGCGGCGGTGAACGGAATCGAGTCTATGCTCAAAGGGGATTTTGAAGTGAAGTCGATACAGGAATATTTACGAGAGGTGTGATATGTGCGCTATATTCGGTATATTCGGACATAAAGACGCGGCAAGCCTGGCGTATCTGGGATTATACGCCCTGCAGCATCGCGGAGAAGAGAGCGCGGGCATTGTGGTGCGTAACGGAAGGAAAGTCCAGGTTCATAAGGGCATGGGCCTGGTAAGCGATGTTTTTGACCAGGAAACGCTCAAGGGCCTGCGCGGTGAATTAGCCATAGGCCATACCCGGTATTCTACCACCGGGGCCAGCAGTTCTAAAAACATACAGCCGTTCCTTTTTAATCATAAAAAGAGCCAGATCGCCATAGCGCATAACGGTAATATCATCAATGCTTTGAGTCTGCGCAACGCCCTGGAGGAAAAAGGTTCGATTTTTCAGACTACTATGGATACCGAGGTGATCGCGCATTTGATCGCCGGTTCCGAAGGCAGGGATTTCCGGGCTAATATAATCGGGTCTTTGTCTCAGGTGCAGGGAGCTTATTCGCTGATAATGATGTTCAATGATGTCCTGGTAGGCTCCCGCGATCCGTATGGTTTCCGTCCTTTATGCCTGGGAAAGCTTAATGACGCCTATATCCTGGCCGGTGAAACCTGCGCGTTGGACCTTATCGGCGCGCGCTATGTACGGGATATTGCGCCGGGAGAGGTCGTCTTTATACATAAGAACGGTTTTGAAGCGGTAAAGCCGTTTCCCCGCACCGCGCACCGGATGTGTATATTTGAATATATTTATTTTGCCCGGCCGGACAGTAATGTATTCGGGAGGAATGTCTATTTGACCAGGAAAGAGCTTGGCAGGCACCTTGCCAAAGAATCTCCGGTTGACTGCGATTTGGTCATGCCTGTCCCGGATTCAGGGAATTCCGCGGCCATAGGTTTTGCCCAGGAATCGGATATTCCTTTGGAATACGGGTTGATCCGGAATCATTATGTGGGAAGGACCTTCATTCAACCTACCCAGTTCATCCGTGATTTCCGGGTGAAAGTGAAGCTTAATCCCATTCGTGACGTCCTGCGGGGGAAACGGGTGGCGGTTATCGAGGATTCCATTGTCCGGGGCACGACCAGCAGGATACGGGTAAAGACCCTGCGCGCGGTGGGCGTAAAACAGGTGCATATGCGGGTGAGTTGCCCGCCGCTGCGTTTTCCCTGTTATTTCGGCATAGATTTTCCCACTCAGAAAGAATTGATCGCCGCCAGGCACAGCGTCGGCTGGATTAGCGATTTCCTGGGAGTGGACAGCCTTGAATATCTCAGCAAGGAAGAGATGTTGAATTCCATGCCGTTGCCGAAAGAGGAATTCTGCACCGCCTGTTTCGACGGTAACTATGTGATGTGCCCGAATAAGAAGATTTGCAAAACGATACTGGAGCGATAATTATGTCTAAATATATCTTTATAACCGGTGGGGTTGTTTCGAGCCTTGGCAAGGGGATTACCGCCGCGTCCATAGGGAAACTCCTGGAATCCCGCGGTTTGAAGGTCACTATTATCAAATGCGATCCGTATATCAACGTTGATCCCGGAACCATGAATCCGTACCAGCACGGGGAAGTGTATGTCACCGAGGACGGCGCGGAAACCGATCTTGACCTGGGGCATTACGAGCGTTTCACCAACGCCAAACTTACCCGGGATAATAATATCACTACCGGTAAGATTTATTATTCGGTAATAACCAAGGAGCGGGCAGGCCATTACCTGGGGAAAACCGTCCAGATAATCCCGCATATTACCGACGAGATAAAGAACGGCATTAAGAAGGTCGCCGCGCATCAGAAAGTGGATGTGGTTATTGTCGAGATCGGAGGGACGGTCGGCGATATTGAAGGGCTTCCGTTCCTGGAAGCGATACGGCAGCTGCGTTTGGAGTTGGGCAAAGACTATGCGATGAATATCCACGTTACCCTGGTGCCGTACATTAAGTCCGCGGGCGAGATAAAAACCAAGCCCACTCAGCACAGCGTGGGGACGCTTCGCGAGATCGGTATCATTCCCGATATTATCGCCTGCCGTACGGAAAAGCCGCTGAGCAAAGAGACGCGGGAAAAGATAGGCCTTTTTTGCAACGTGGATACGGAAGCGGTGATCTCGGTCATAGACGTGAAGAACATCTATGAAGTCCCGCTGGTGTTAAAAAAAGAATGCTTGGACGCGCTGATCGTCAGGTTATTGAACCTGCGCTGCGCGGATAGTGATCTCTCGGGGTGGGAGAACGAAGTTGTGAAGCGGTTAAAACAATCTTCCCGGGAAGTCCGTATAGCGGTGGTTGGGAAATATATCGCCCTTCAGGATGCCTATAAATCAATTTATGAGGCGCTCACGCACGGGGCGATCGCCAACGGCGTAAAATTATATATTAAGAAAGTTGATTCGGAAGATATCGAGAAAGACGGCCCTGAAAAATATCTTGCGGATGTGAACGGGGTTTTGGTCCCCGGCGGGTTCGGGAGCAGGGGGATAGAAGGCAAGATCGCCGCTATCCGGTACGCGCGGGAAAAAGATATCCCCTTTTTCGGTATCTGCCTGGGAATGCAGATGGCGGTGGCGGAATTCGCGCGCAATGTCTGTGGATTAAGCCAGGCAAATTCCACCGAGTTCAATAAAAATACCAGGTTTCCGGTGATCAGCCTTTTGGAAGAGCAGAAAAAAGTGAAAGAAATGGGCGGATCCATGCGCCTGGGGGCTTATGAATGCCGGCTGAATAAAGGTTCAAAGGCGCATGATGCCTACCGGCGCGAGACTGTTCTTGAACGCCACCGCCACCGGTATGAGTTCAATAATAAGTACCGGGAAGTCATGGAAAAAAACGGGATGATCTTTTCCGGTTCCTACCCGCGGGGAAACCTGGTGGAAATGGTAGAATTGAAAAAACACCCCTGGTTCGTGGCCTGTCAGTTCCACCCCGAATTTAAGTCCAAGCCTGATAAAGCCCACCCGTTGTTCAGAGAGTTCATTAAGCATTCAATTGCGTAATTCGTAATTTCGTAATCCGTAAATCGTAATCCGTAATTCGTAATTCGTAAAAGGAAGAAGTGATATAATAATTCCTTATTATTACAAATTACGGATTACGATTTGTGAATTACGCAATATTTACGATTGCTTTTGCCGCGGGCTTACGCTATAATCGGATTCAACAGGCAGGGAAGGAGAAATATAAGCGTTTTGAAGAAACTATTTTTTATTGTAATGCTGGTTATCGCCGGAACGTCCGTTTCTCTTTCCCGGGCGGAGCAATTGAGCGGCAGGAGGGCGGCGGAATATATAAACGGATTCGCGGAGAGATTTACCGGCCGGCAGTATTCGGCGCTCACGCTTGAACGGCGTAACCGCAGCGCTGAAACCGGCGGTATGATAGATGCGCTCGTGTTCATTCCCGCGCGCGGCGGCCCCGGAAATAATAAGTACCGTTTTATCCGCCGGCTTGATGATGATTATGTGCTCAGGCTGTATACTGTCGAAGGCAGGGAGCCTGCCGCGGTGGTTCCCGGGGATGTTCCCCGGTACCGGAAGGTGATCAAAGACAACATGATGTCTGCCTATGTAATTCTCGATAAGGGCGGAGCAGAGGTGATGACCGTGTATTGCGGATTACGGCCCTGCAATATCGTGTGGAACCGGGAACAGAACGGGGAGATCTATCTGGAACTCCACAAAACTTTTAAGAACGAAGGATTCAGGGAGCCTGATCTTTCGCGCGAGCTGTTCAAATGAGAGGCGGCGGGTATGGATACGTTTTCCTTTGATATCGTCTCCGAGGTTAATTTACAGGAAGTCGATAACGCGGTGAACCAGTCATGCAAGGAGATCTCTCAGCGGTATGATTTTAAAGACAGCAAATCCTCTCTTGAATTTAAACGGGAAGAAAAAAAGATCATGCTGATCGGAGATGATGATTTTAAACTGCGCGCGGTGAAAGATATCCTGTTTACCAAACTGGCGAAGCGGGGGGTTCCGCTTAAGGCGGTTAAGTTCAATACTCCGGAAAAGGCTTTTGAGGGGACGCTCCGTCAGACGGTGGACATCGTCATGGGCATCGATAAAGAGAATTCCAAAGAATTGGTCAAGATCATTAAATCCCTGGGGGTAAAGGCGCAGACCCAGATCGAAGGGGAAAAGGTTCGGGTAAGCTCTCCCAAAAAAGACGACCTGCAGGCGGTCATTTCTCACTTAAGAAAGATCGACTTTCCCCTCGCGCTTTCTTTTTGCAATTATCGCTAACCGGTTTTTATGAAGATACTGAAAAGAGTTTTTCTCGCCGCATGTCTTACCGCCGTTCTCATCTTCGGGACGTATTTTTTCTGGCTGTCTCCCCGTTATGTTGTCCCCATTTTGATGTACCACCGGTTCGGTTACCAGAAGAATTCTCTTTCTGTTACCCCGGAGAATTTCGAACGCCAGCTTGTATATCTTAAAAATAACGGCTACCGGGTTATTTCTCTGGATGCGCTGGTGCAGGGGATAGGACAGAATAAGAAATTCGGCCGTAAGACTGCGGTCATCACCGTGGATGACGGCTGGGAAGATAATTATACCTGCGCCTATCCGGTATTGAAAAAGTTCGGTTTTCCCGTCACTATCTTTCTCGCCGTGGATCTTATCGGAAAAAAACCGGAATTCCTCACCTGGGAACAGGTGAAAACCATGCAAAAAGACAAGATAGGTTTTGGATGCCACACTAAAAACCATATCTATCTTCCTTCGGTTAAAGAACCGGACAGGCTTTGGGATGAGATCGGCGGCTGTAAAGATGTTCTGCAGAAGGAGCTTGGTGTTCCGGTTGACTGGTATTGTTATCCTACCGGGGGGTTTACC
>JBAZGE010000075.1:510-7773 GCA_041653035.1 Candidatus Omnitrophota bacterium | reverse complement strand
ACCAGCGCGGCGGTACGCGCGGTCCTGTTGATCTGGCAGGGTTTTGTCCACGGAGTAAGCGATGCCCACGCCCAGGATGTCCGGGAATATGATCCGCAGATATGGACTGAGGCCATATACGCTATGACCAACGGGGATTTGATCCCGCGCTCTCTGTTTGAATTCGCGAGGATATTCGTCAGCCGGTACGGAAATAAAGACACGAAACGGGAAATGGCACGGTTAACCAAACAAATTAAGGATCTTTCCGCTTCCAAAGACAAAGACGATTTGCTCAAGGCCGCTTTACTGAGGAAAGAATTGGAAGCGTTGCTGTATAGGCAGATGCGGGGGTTCAGGGATGATCCGGATACTTCATACGAACGGAAGAAAGAGATGTTCGTTAAGACGCAAAAGCTTTTAAAATCGAGGTATCTTAAAAAATATATAGTACCGTTCTTCAGCGCCGCCGGTATAGATATGCCGTTCTTGAAAGAAGAAGATTCTCTTAAGAAGCTTACGGATATGTTATGGCTGGGGTATATCGGGCGGTTTGTGGAAGAAAAAAGAGGGAGCGAGCGCGCTTTCAGGATCGAGAAGAGCGGTCCCGCTTCCGAGAGCGAATCAAATCTCGAACTACTGGCAAAATTGGGTGTGCTTACTTTGATCCTGGGCAGGGTTACCTGGGCGTATGATCCTGCCGTCAATGCCTTGAAGCTGAAAGCCGGAGAGATCAATAATGTGTCCTCCGGATATGCGGGCAAGATAGTCTTTAAAGATAGTTTTCCATATGAGGAGCAGCTGTGCCTTATACTCGCGCTGGGGGTGCAAATGCAGGATTCCAATATTCAGGTGCACTTTCAACCGGATAGGGATCCTTCAGTGGAATTGACCGAGGCCTGCGGGGCCACGGAATCGCACGTGCTTATGAATACCGGACATTCCGCGCGGCAATACATTCATTTTATCGGCAGTGTGCTTAACCGCGTTTTTAAACGGGGAAGCAATCCTGTTCCTATGGATGAGGACCCCCGGTCTTACGCCGAATTATACCGCTGGCTGGTTGAGAAAAACAATTCCGGGGAATTGATGGATTACCTTTTTGCCGGTTTTAACGAATACGCTGTCTGTGATGAAATGTTGACCGCAATTGAAATCGCCAGGCAATTCGACAGGATCGCCTCGGCCACGACCCGGAGAAAGACCGTGTCCTACGAGTTGTTCCGGGAAACGAGCCGGACTTTTACCGATGATGAAAAAGCGGCGTTTCCGTCTGAAGAAGCATTCAAGGATGCGGTCATCGGACGCGCATGGCCGTCCAGGGCGGAAGAACTGATTGAAGAACTCAAGGTTTTTGAACGGCCGGAACATGAAGTGGCAGTGAAAGCCTGGAAATTCGAGATAATACTGCCCGATGAAACCGGCCAGGGCAAGGATACGACGATTGAACTGCCGCATGAAGGTTTTAACGGGAAATTCTATGAGGCGCCTTTGAAGGGAGAAAAAGTCCGCATCAGCGTGTCCGTTGACCCGCGTGGAGTGGGCGAGGAATGGATCCAGGCGTACGTTAAAACCCAGGGGATAATCATGCCGCTGTATTCCAAAGAGACAACAGACGGGTTTTTGGTTTTTGAAAGGGAACTGCCCCGGGATTTCATCCTCAGGCCGTTTGAGGCCGAGATACGGGTTTCTTCGGGCATGGCGGCGGTTAAAATTCCGGTTACTTTGACGCCGCAAATTTCATCGGCTACGCTCTGGAAGATTAAAGAGGAGGCGGAAAAGCGGTTTGAATATCTGGTCGCTTCCGGTGCAAAGGATATTCCGGTGGAAAGGCGGCCGGTAGCGGAGGAGGGCAAAGAACAGACCGCTATGCGCGTCATATCGGGGATCCTCCCGGGCCGGGACCTGAGGTTTAAAGTCAGGATGCCCTTCAGCGACCGCGGCATTATTGACCGGTTGGAGCCGTTGGTTAAGGTGAATATGCTTACCGGTAGTCAGCCGGGGTGGAGGCTGCTCTCCGAGAATGAGTTTTCGTATCGGGCGGACTGGAAAGCGGGATGGTTATATTATGAGATTACCATTCACAGGATTACTGCGGACGGAGAATTCTATATTGATCTGGGAGACCGGTTCGGTATTAAAGGCTGGCCGCAGGTCTGGGGTCATGAGCCGGATGATAACGTGGTCGTGAAGTTAGCGGAAGAATCCGTTCCCGAAACTTGCGACGGCAGTCCGGTCACGTCAGCGGATAGCATAAATGCAGAAACGGGCTGGATGGAACTCGATGGAGGCAAACAATACCGGTTCAAACGCGGAGCAGGCAAAAAGACGTCAGGTCTGCCGGATGGAGGGACGAGAGGCCGGAATATACGAGACAGCAGGAAAGGGCATCTCGATGCTGTCTTTGAAGAGATACAGAGCGCCCGTATACAAAAGCGCGGTTATCGTATCCAAGGGCTTAATCCTCTGGTAATGGCCCAATGGCAAATACCCGCGAAGCAGGATATGGACCTGTATTCAGGCGCATTAGCGCTTATCGGCGGTATCGAGTTGGAACTGCCTTATGGAGTGGGAAAAATCGATGTCTATCGCGCCGTGCGGGAAAGCAGCATTGTTCTTATAAAAGGCGATAGGCGTTCCGGTGTGCCGGCGATGTATTTCGACCTCGTCAACAGAACGTTATACATTTTTCGGGGATTAGAAGAATTCTCTCAAGAAGAACTGGCGCTTAATATAATAAGTCAAGTTCTATCGGCAATTGCCCGGATCAGGATCCCGGCGGAAGATGAAGATTCCCATAAGAAGATGAGCGCTTACTTGCAGCCTGATAACTTCGGCAGAGCAATTAAGGTGTTGCGCCCGGATTGGCCGGAACGGCCGTTCCGCAGCCTAAATATCGCGGAAATATCTCCGGAAGTTACCCGGCTTACTTCCAAAGTCGGAGGGTTGGCGGACGTCGCTTACGGATTGCCAAGGGAACTGGCTCTGATAGGCCATAACGTAGATATATTTACGCTGAAATACAATAACCCGGGTAATTCTCCGGCAGACAGAGGCCTACGCTATGAGTATATCGGCAGTGTATGGGTTCCGGTCGGAGAAAAGTGGACGGTGGAGGTCAAAGTGCATAGGACTAATCTGCATCTTCTTTCCGGCATGGAGGGGCTTAAAGGCTGCCTGCGCGGTTATGTCCTGGAACCGGCAGGCGGAAGCAGTATATTGGCCGATTATCCGTATTACGGAAAATTCGGTCTTGAGCAGGACATCCTTCTATCCCGAGCGTCGCTGCAGGCGATGAAAGACCTCCCGGGATTGCGAGAAAAGCGCTATGACATAGTGCACGCACATGATAAAGACGCCGCGTTGTCTCTTGTTTATAAAGACAGTCTGCCGGAATTCGAGTATTATTTTCAGAAAACGCAGCCAATCCTGACGATCCATAATATCCGCCACCAGGGGGTGCATTCTTTCGCGAGGTTCCCTGCCCTTGGGTTGCCGGAGAGATACAGAAGTATTTTAAATAACTTCGGCTCCATCAATTTATTGAAAGCGGGGCTCTTTAAATCCAACAGGGCGAACACCGTCAGCGAACGGCATGCCTATGAAGTTACTACCGCCGAAGGCGGGCGTAATCTTGACTGGCTGCTGGCGCGGATGACGCGGGAATCCAGTTTTTACGGGATACTGAACGGAATCAACGATACTTATTTTAACCCGATGACTGACGCTATGGTCGCATTCCCTTATGATTTTTCCAGCGAAGACGTAAGAGAAAGCCGGGAGCAAAAGAGGAACAATAAAGAGAGGCTTCAGGTATCTTTAGGATTGACGGTTGACCGCAGCGCGCCTCTTGTCGCGTTGATAGCGCGTTTGGATGAGCAGAAAGGTCTGCGTTTGCTGGCGCCCAAATTGCGGGATATACTGCGGACAAATCCGAACGCCCAGATCATAATCGTTGGAAGGGAATACGACAAAGAAGCGGTTGATATGATCCGCTGGCTGCCGTTCGAATACGAACCGGAAGGCCGCTGGGATTTCCGCGGCCGGGCTTACGTTCTGCCTGAATTCCTCGATGAGAATCTCGTCCACCTTATCTACGCGTCCGCTGATATATTCCTGGTCCCTTCTTTGGATGAACCTTGCGGGTTGACACAGATGATTGCCGCGTATTACGGAACTCCATCCGTTGTCAGGTACGTGGGCGGGTTGGCCGATAGCATAGAGAATTATGAGCCTTCGGACGGAACGGGTTACGGTTTCGTATTCTTCGACCCCACCCCTGAAGCTTTGCAAGAGGCTGTGCAGAGAGCGCTTAATACATACGCGGATGAAAATAATTGGTTGAAGGTTCTGGAGAATTTGCGCAAAGTCGATTTCTCCTGGAAAAACAGCGCGGCAAGATATGAAGTAATGTATTGGGACGCGTTGACTTTCTCCGGTGCCGAGAAAGAGTCTGTTTTTGATGCGGACGGGGGATACAGGGAATTAACCGTCATTTCCCGGGGTTACAGGCGTTGGTTTCCCCGTTCCGGCACAAGCTTGGTTGACCTCACCGTGGCTGGCGGGAGACTAAGCGGTCAGTATGCCGGGACGGGGATTATTACTGTGGGAGCCCTGCCGGAACCTGTGGGAGCGCGATTTATCCTGGCGTTTTCCCGTTTGTTCAGAAAGGTTAGCTTCTTAGAATTGAACGTAAAGATTACGGTATATAACGTTATATGCGCTATTGGTGTGTGCCTTAATAATAAAGGAAAGGCAATCGGATATCTTACGAGCCAGCCGGTTGTTGTCTTTACCCCGTTAGAGAAAGCCACCGACTTTAGTCGGTGGTCTTCCGATTCCCAAGCTGACGGCGGTTTAATGCCACCATCAGCGCAAACCGTTAGAGGGCGAAGTTCTCTAACGGGGTTTACTACAGAAGGAGGAGAGCGCAGAGTTGTAATGGGGAGAATTATTAAGCTGTTTAGGAAAGGTTTGGCACGAAATAATAGAGGCGAAATCGGGCATTGGCCCCTTTTATCGAGAATTTTTGTAAGAGATATGGGCGGTAATAAGGCTGGTCCGGTGGAACGGATGTATTCATCAACCTTTCCTCGATCTCTCCTTTTTTATTCAGCAAAGAAGCACAACTCATTTTCTAACAGTTCTCTTGACGGCGGAAAGCAGTGCGGCAGCGAGAAAGCCGCTGTTTCAGGGGAGGATTTTAGTGAGATAGTCCGGGAATTGTTGGCTCTTATGAAAATGCTTTTGTTTGACGGGGATATGCTTATATACCCGGAAATGCTTTCGGAAACACTTTATGGATATATATCGGACGTGTGGAGCGCGCGCGGTCACGGCGTGAATTTGCTTAAAAAAGGTTTCCATTTTCGGGCGGCAGGAGAGGATAATAAACTGGATCTGGAATTGCTTGTAAGAAAAACGCGTGAGCCGTTCCTGACAATAGACATCTTGAAGAATGAAATCAGGGGTCACGGCGGAGGTAATATGGGAATAAATTCTGCGGGCGGCGTGCTGAGTGAATTGCGCAGCGCCGGGATAATCTTGCGCGGCAGGCGTTTTGTGGTATTGAACAGTTGGAGCGATGATTTTGGTTTTAAGCATATATTGGCCCGTCACGCTAACGAATTCGCGGCCTGGGGAATAAACAGCCCTGAAAAAATAGCGGCGTTGATAATAGAAATTGTTGAAAAAGGCCGGGTTTTAGACGAAGGGGTCTTGTCTGCCGTCATAGAATCTCCTTGGGGTAGCTTTACCGTTAGGGTGATTATAAGCATCTGCGGGGATGAAGTTACTACTGCTTATCCTGTTGAGAAGAAGCCGAATTTTGCAAGCGTCCGGGATCCAGCCGGCCCGCAACGAGATAAGAGATTATCGGTAATGTCGGAGATATTACAGCCTTTACCATCCCAGGAACGGGAGCAGATAATAGCTTTGATCAGCGGCGGGGTTGTCAACAAGAGAGATTGGGAAGAAATAGCTTCGGGATGCTCCGGGATCCTGCGGAAAGGCGGGTTGATTCCTGTAAGAAGAAAAGGGACTTCCATGCCGCCGATCGTTGCTTTGTCTCAGACGCTGATAGGCTTAAAACAGCCAAATATAACCGATACCGATGTAAGAGAAAATAAAAGCCGTTTGTTATGCAGTGTTTTGAGCCGGTACCTGGCAATGTATGGCAATACTCCTGAGGCAGAGAAAACCGGAGAACAGTTGAGCCGCGCTATGGAATATTTGTTATATATTGCCGGCGGATACCGTTTGAATATTCCGAGACGGCAATTGATAGGTGTTCTGGAAGAAGCGGCAAGAATAAGCAGTTGCAGCGCGAATGATATGATTCTTCCCGGAGATCAGCCGGGGACATGGATAATCGGGGAGAAGGGGATAAAAGCCTTGGAAATGTTATTTAATCCAGGCGTAGATTACCTTCAGCAGAATAAGGATGGCGGAGAATATACTGAGGGAGATATTTTCCTTGATTGGGACAATCTCGAGAAACCCGCTATAAGCGAAGAATTATACTTTTACCTGAGCGATAAGGGAACAACAATAATGCGAGAGCAAGTGACCGAAAAATTGGACAATTCTATCGTCAAGGCAGCCGGTCTGCAAAGGCATGTTTTATTTCACCTGCGTGATGAGAATAGGCAAGCCGTCAGACTGAGTGTCTTCTTAAAACTTCTAAAGGCCCTTTACGGAGAAACCCCCGATAATATTAGGCGTATCAAGGATCAGATATATGCTGAGATAGAGGCTCTCAGCGCCGGCAGGGCCACAGGAAGAGTGGAAATAGCCGGGCTATCCGGGAGCAGAAAATTCCCGATAAGATTCAGCGCGGGTCTTATTTTCTGGCTTGGTTTTGTGGTTTCCTCATTTACCTATTCGGAGTCGGAGAAGGCAGGTGTTCGTCTGCGCCTGACGCAAAGAAAAGAGGTAAAGGGAGAGAAGTGGCTGGGAAGACGCAGTGCAGTCAGTAGTTTCAAAAGATTGCATTATGAGATATGGGAATACGCTTCCGAGGAGAGAATCCACAGCGTCCAATCGGATTTTCTAATTCCTTTTGCCATTATTAATATGTTATCCGCCGTGCATGGGATTGATTTTGCCAACCCTGAAAGCGTTTTCGAATTTGCCGGTAAATGCGACAAGCCACTGCGGGATGCTTTTGCCTCCGGATGTTCTACCGGGCTAATTGAGACCAATAAGGTGGAACATAAAAAGAAAATAGAAGAATTGTTGAATATATACGGTTTTGTTCCTTTGCCGGAGGATCAATCTCGGCCT
>JBAZGE010000075.1:0-496 GCA_041653035.1 Candidatus Omnitrophota bacterium | reverse complement strand
GAACGAAGGAAAGAGGGAAGAGGGTAAAACCCCGCAGGACGACAGGTAAGACAGTCAAAGGACGGGCAAAACCCGCCTTAAAACTTCTTTCGCAATCTTCGGCAAACCGGGATTCGAGAAGCGAAGTCAAGAGCCGTGCCGGTATGGGAGCGCAGACGGTTATTGGGGCACAAATTTCGCCCAGGTCCTCATCATCTCATAAACAGCCGGAACAAGGATTCGGAACGAAGGAAAGAGGAAAGAGGGTAAAACCCCGCAGGACGACAGGGAAGACAGTTAAAGGACGGGCAAAACCCGCCTTAAAACTTCCTTCGCAATCTTCGGAAAACCGGGATCCGAGAAGCGAAGTCAAGAGCCGTGCCGGTATGGGAGCGCAGACGGTTATTAAGGCACAAACTCCGTCATGGCCCTCGATAAAGAAGCAAAAACTCAGCCCATTTATGAGAATAATTCTTGATTTGATGTGGTTTTATCAAATTCATCCGGAGATTGTGAA
>JBAZGE010000074.1:0-7791 GCA_041653035.1 Candidatus Omnitrophota bacterium | reverse complement strand
CGAGATGGTGATTTATGGAAGGGGACTAAAAAAAGGGGACGGTTCTATTTTTCTATGGTCTTCGTTGACAAGAAAAATAAGAAAAATAGAACCGTCCCCTTTTTTTAACAGGAGGCATTAAAATGCGGAAATTAATTATTTTGTTGCTGTTGGTCCTGTTCATGTTTTTGAATTCCTATGCCGGAGTGAAAGAAAATTTTTCCTTCAGCGGATATCTGAAAAACGAGACTGCCCTGGGCATGAAATCGCTTAGCGAAGTCCCCAAATTCAAGAATATCGCTTCCCTTTCCGGGGAGTATGTTATTAACGATCAGTTCGCGTTATTCACCAGCGGCAGGTACTGGTATGATGCGGCCTACAGCTGGCGCGACAAATACGATAAAGCACAGGCTTTGATGCAGCACGTGCAGCGTACGGATTGGCTGAGGGATTGTTATTTGGATTATACCTCGGATAAACTGGATCTGCGGCTGGGAAAACAGCAGGTTGCCTGGGGGCAGGCCGACGGTATTACTATCCTTGACCGGGTCAATCCTTTTGACCTGTCCGAGTACTGGGTACAGGATATGGTGGATATCCGCATTCCGTTATGGATGGCCAATGTGCAGTATTCGCCGAAATTGAATTCGACCCTGCAGTTCCTGGTTGTCCCGGATTTTGAACAGTCGACTGCCGCTCCTGCGGGGGCGCCGTATACATTCCGTTCATATACTTTATATGATTCGTGGAAGACAGGCAAAAACGTGGTTGAAGATATTCAGTATCCGGATAAAAAATTCGAGAATTCCACTTTCGGTGTGCAGTGGTCCGACCGCATCGGTGATTTGGATTATACGTTTAATTATCTGCACGGATATTACTATTCGGCAAGCACCTATACACGGCTGTATAATCCTTTCCTGAATAGATATTCTTTTTTGCGGGAATTCAAACAATGGAATATGTACGGGACATCGTTCAATAAGACGTTTACCAACCCCGGCCCCATGGAAGGGATAACGCTGCGTGGAGACTTCGCTTATTACAACCGTGAACCGGTATATTACGGGACCGACGGTTCTTCAACCGGTTATCATCTCTGGGATAATGTGTTCTGGCTGCTTGGTATAGACCGGTATATCGCTACCGGCTGGCTGGCCAGTTTCCAGTTTGCGCAGTACATCATGGAAGACGCCAAACCGGGGATCCCGGGAAAGGTGACACTGAACCGTTATACCTACGGTCCGGCGGACCAAATAGAGAACATATTTTCTTTCAAGCTGACCAAGAGTTTCCTGCACGACCGCGTGAAACCGGAGTTTTTCTGGACCGGCACCGATGATAATCAGGGCAGGATATCCCCCAAGGTTACCTATGAGATAAGGGATAATCTGTGGCTGACGGTAGGCGCGCATTATTTCTACGGGCATGTGCAGGATACCAACGGCCAGTTCCGGGAGAGCAGCCAGGTATTTATGAATGTGAAATACGCGTTCTAAGAAAAGGGGACGGTTCTATTTTTCTTTTTTCTTGTCAACGAAGACTATGGAAAAATAGAACCGTCCCCTTTTCTTTGTGGTATAATACCTGGCTATGACGGGGAATAAAGTTAAAAACAGCCTCCGGGCGTCTTATTGGGACGGTGTTTTCAATGCCTGCATGCAGGGGTTTACCACGGAATTCCTGACTCCTTACGCTTTGGCGTTAAAGGCTTCGGTCTCCCAGATAGGCGTGTTGAGCGCCTTGCCCAACCTGTTTTCTTCTCTCTGTCAGTTAAAATCGGCGGATGTCTCCGAGCGATACCGCAGTAAGAAGAAGGTGGTCGTTTCTTTCGTGCTTTTGCATGCGCTCATGGGGGTGCCGATCATTCTGACTCCGTATCTGTTCAAAGGTTTTGAAGTTACGGCCTTGATCGTGTGCGTTACGCTTTTTACCGCTTTAAACGGTCTTGCTCTGCCGATATGGATGAGCCTGATGTCGGATTATCTTCCTTCGCGAAAGAGGGGAAGCTATTTCGGCTGGCGCGCGCGCATAACGGGGATTGTTACGGTTACCTGCATGTTAAGCGCGGGGGGGATCCTGCAATTGTTCAGATCCGTTCCCTTGCGCGGTTTTCTGGTTATTTTCAGCATCGCTTTTTTATGCAGAGTATGCTCGTGGTATTCCCTTACCCGTATGCATGAACCGCCGTTTCGTTCCCGGCATGATTCGTATTTCAGCATCGTCGATTTTCTCAGGAGGGCAAAGGATTCGAATTTCGCCCGTTTTGTGATCCTGGCCGCCTGCTTGAATTTTTCCGTGTACCTGGCTTCCCCTTTTTTCTCGGTGTTCATGCTCAGGGATCTTAAATTTTCCTATATTACCTATACGACCCTTATAACCACGGTGACTCTCGCTTCCATCTTTACCATCGGCAGGTGGGGAAATATTTCCGATAAGACCGGTAACCTTAAGGTCATCAAAGTAAGCGCTTTTTTTATCGCCACGATCCCGCTCTGGTGGCTTGTCAATCATCATCCGGCGTATCTGTTGTTTGTCCAGATCCTGTCCGGCTGTGTGTGGGTCGGTTTTAACCTTTGCGCGGTAAATTTTGTCTATGACGCGGTGACTCCGGCCAAAAGAACGCGCTGCCTGGCTTATTACAATGTTTGTAACGGTCTGGCAATATGCCTGGGGTCTTTGATCGGAGGATTCCTGGCCAGGACCCTCCCGTTATTAGGCGGGTACCGTCTTTTAAGCCTGTTTTTGTTGTCAAGCATGTGCAGGTTTACCGTCGCTTTCCTGATGCGCGGTATTATTAAAGAAGTGCGGCAGGTCGAGCATATAAGTAACAGGGATTTATTTTACAGCATGGTCGGCTTGAGGCCGATGTTAGAGTGATAAAAGAGACGTTGGTTAACAGATGACGGATAAAAGTTCACAGAAAAAAAATATTAAAGAATACAGCCTTGAAGAATTGAAACAAATTCTACAAAAGCGGCAGGAACCTTTGTATCATGCCCGGCAGATTTTTTCCTGGGTGTATAAAAAAGGAGCCCGGGATTTCGAGGCTATGAGCGATCTGCCTCAGCCGCTTAGGGCTAAGCTTAAGGAGTATTTCACGTTTTTTGACCTACGGGGGGCGGAGCGGGTAGTGTCAAAAGACGGTACCGTTAAACTGCTCTTGGCCGCCGCCGATGATAATCTTATAGAAGCGGTTTCCATTCCTACCGCGAAACGAATGACCGGTTGTGTTTCCACACAGGCCGGTTGTAAATTTGCCTGCGGTTTTTGCGCCAGCGGTTTACGCGGATTCAAGCGGAATCTCACTCCCGGAGAAATACTCGATCAGGTGCTTTTGCTTAAAGATAATTCTCCGGGACGTACGCTTACCCACCTGGTTTTTATGGGCACGGGAGAGCCGTTTGATAATTATGACAATGTAATGAAGGCGATCCGCATGATCAACGCCCCGGAAGGGATAAATATCGGGGCGCGCAGGATCACCGTTTCCACCTGCGGTATCATCCCCGGTATACAGCGCCTGGCAGGAGAAGGGCTGCAGATAGAACTTTCTGTTTCACTGCACGCGGCCGATGACCAGATCCGTTCCCGGCTTATGCCGGTGAATAAAAAGTATCCTTTCTCCGATCTCATGGAGACATGCCGTGTGTACGCGAAAAAGACCGGCCGCCAGGTCACCTTTGAGTATGTTTTGATACGCGGGTTAAATTCCGATTTGCGCAGCGCGCAAAAATTATGTACAATAGTAAAAGGCATGAACGCGAAAATAAATCTTATCCCCGCGAACACGGTCAGAGAATGCGGGTTCGAGGCTCCTTTCCGGGAAGAGATATGGAGTTTCAAGGATTTTCTCGCCAAGCACGGGGTTCACGTGACTTTGCGCAGGGAACGCGGCACGGATATCCAGGCCGCCTGCGGGCAATTACGACTCAAATATGAGAGATAGTTCACGGATAACAGATAACAGTTCACAGAAAAAATCATATCGGAAGGGGGTTTTTGTCCTCTTCCTGGTTTTTATGCTGGGAGGGTGCGCGGGTAAAGAGGTTATCAACAGGAATTCGCAGGGGAAAAATATTATCTGTTTCGGCGACAGTATTACTTTTGGATACGGGGTGGAGAAGGGGGAGGATTATCCCAGCCGTTTGAGCGAGGCGCTGAAACTGCCTATCATCAACGCGGGCGTGGACGGCGATACTTCGGCTAAGGCTCTGCATCGCCTGAAAGCCGATGTGTTGGATAAAAAACCGTATCTGGTGATCATTGAATTCGGAGGGAATGATTTTTTAGAGAAGATCACGGTCGGCGAAACTATCAGGAATATGGCGGAAATGATAAAACAGATCCACGAAAAAGGCGCTATGGTGGCGGTGGTGGATATAAGCACGCAATTTGTTATGTCCGACCTTGGTAAGGAGCTCCGGTGTTTAAGCGATGTTCGCCGGACCATATTCATCCCGCATGTCCTGGATAATATTCTTACCAATCCTTCCCGTAAGAGTGACTTTATCCATCCCAACGCCGAAGGGTATAAGATCGTCGCCGACCGCGTGATGGCGGCTATTACTTCTTATCTCCCTCAATCTGCGGCACCTGTTCAGCCGCAGCCTCCGGAGGTGGAACCACCCGTTACTCCCCCGGTTGAAAAGGTTCTTTCTGTTGAACCTCCGCCTGCCGAAACCCCTCCGCCCGTAGAAGCGCCGTCTCCCTCTGAAGAGCCTCCTTCATCTTGATCGGTACCAGGTGCAAGGCCAAAGCTGTACCGGGTACCGATTCGTGCGGGTACCTGTCCCCGGTTCTCCGGTGAAAAAGTTTGCTAAATTTATTTGAAAAATACAGCTTCGGTGTTATACTTTAATTGAAAAGGATAATTGTCAAGAAAAAGCAAGGGGTTTAACTACCAGCGGGCAGGCAATGCCCAAAATAAAAAAATTTCCCCTTGCTTTTTCGTTGTAACAGGGTGTAAGAGAGTATAGAAATAGGAAAAAGGGGCATTTCCTTCATCGTTTGAAAGTATACCGAAGGAAATGTCCCCTTTTTTTGAAGCAGTAATTTAGCCCAAGCTCGTCAGTTATAAAAAAGATTTTGTTTGCAACAGGTTATAAAATTTTGGGGGTCAAATTCTCCACTACATTTTGAGCAATTTTTGGGCGATTGGGAATTCTAATTTCCAATCTTTGCAATAAAACCCGAACATGTTCATCCGGCTTGGCAACAAAAAAAGGGGACGGTTCTATTTTTTAACTCCCGGTCGAGAGCGAAAAAAATAGAACCGTCCCCTTTTTTTATGATTGTTCAAAGTGTAAATTTAATCCCCTTCGCAAAATCCCTGGTCTTCAGACCGGGAATAGGAATCTGCGGCATGTTTCCACGGCTCTATCTTTATTATCTTGAGATATTTTCAGAAGGTGTTACAATAGGCGTGTTAAGCGAGGTGTAAATGCCCAAAGAAAAAATACTTATAATTGAAGACGACAAACACATATCCAAGCTTGTCCAATATAACGCGGAGAAATCCGGTTATGACTGCACGGTTGTGGAAGACGGCGAAGAGGCGCTGGATGTTTTAGGCAGGCAAGGCGCGGATTTGATCATATTGGACATTATGCTCCCTAAAATGGACGGTTTTGAAGTTTGCCGGGTCATTAAACAAAATACCAAACTCAAGAATATCCCTATTATAATGCTTACCGCTAAAGGAGAAGAGGTGGATAGGATTGTCGGCCTCGAACTGGGGGCTGATGATTATGTGGTAAAGCCTTTCAGCCCCCGGGAATTGATGCTGCGCGTAAAAGCAATTTTAAGAAGGGGTAAAGCTGAAGAATTACCCGGGGATAGTATTAAAAGAGGGGCTTTGGTTATAGATGTCCCCCGGCACAGGATTACGGTCAATAATAA
Organism: Candidatus Omnitrophota bacterium; assembly: GCA_041653035.1. GTDB lineage: Bacteria > Omnitrophota > Gorgyraeia > Gygaellales > Profunditerraquicolaceae > JAQTZX01. Next base: position 1,911 of record JBAZGE010000074.1, on the reverse strand, counting down.
AGAAGTTGAGTTTACCCCTATCGAGTTTAAACTTTTGGTTACGCTTATTGAAAGAACCGGCCGCATCCAGTCGCGGGACCAGTTATTGTCCGATGTGTGGGATATGCGTTCTGATGTCTTTACCCGCACCGTTGATACGCATATTAAGCGCCTCAGGGAAAAACTCGGAAGGATGGGGGATAGTATCGAGACCGTCAGAGGCCTGGGGTATAGATGGAAAGAAGATGCGGATTAAACTTTATTGGAAGCTGTCTTTTATTTTTTGTTTTATTGTTATCCTGGCAGTTACGGCAGGCTCTGTATATTTAGTTTCCCACCTGAAATCCTACGTAGAGAATACTGTTGCCGGCAATGTCAAGCGGCAGCTCTTCTTAAGCAAAGATCTTCTTGAAGCGCTCCCAAAAGATAAAACTTTTTCGGCCGATTTCCAGGCTTCCGCGGTCAAGATAGGGAATATCTTGGGACTGCGCGCGACCATTATCGCCCCCGACGGTAAAGTCTTGGGCGATACCGATTTGACCGGAGAGCAACTGCCGGCCGTTGAAAATCACGCGGGCAGGCCCGAAGTCAAGGATGCTTTAGCCAAAGGTTTCGGGGTGAGCAAGCGTTTCAGTTACACTATTAAAAAAGACATGCTTTATATGGCGGTCCCTTTTGGCGCGGAATCCGGCAGGGGCATCTTGAGGCTTTCCGTTCCTCTGCAGGATATAGAAATGCTGCAGGAGAAGATCCGCAGAGTGGTTGGCGTAAGTGTCGCCGGGATTTTACTGTTCAGTCTCGGATTGACTGTTTTTCTCTCCGTGTTTATATCGCGCCCGCTGAGCGAAATGTCTTCAATAGCCAAATCAATGGCGCAGGGTGATTTTTCCAGAAAAGCCTCTATCCACAGCCGGGATGAGATCGGCGACCTCGCCCGGGCACTGAATGTTATGTCCGAGGATATCAAGGATAAGATCGAAAAGATAAATTCCGAGAGGGTAAAGCTCGACCTGGTTTTATCGAGTATGTTCGAAGGGGTAATTGTTACCGACGCGGAAGAAAAGATAATTCTCATGAATCCGTCCTTAAGGAAACTTTTTTTTCTTGAAACAAGCCCCGAAGGTAAAATGCCGCTGGAGGTTATCCGTAACACAGCGGTTGAGGAAATGGTTGAAAGAATCATTAAAGGCAGGCAGCATCTTGCAACCGAAGAGATTGTTGTTAATACCCCGGAAGAAAAAACTTTTAAGATAAACGGCGTGCCGATAATGCGCAATAACCGGCTTGAAGGCGCGATATTGGTTTTTCACGATATTACCGATCTGAGAAGGCTCGAGAAAATACGCCGGGATTTTGTCGCCAATGTTTCTCATGAACTGCGCACTCCCATATCCAGCATAAAAGGCTATGCGGAAACACTCCTGGAAGGGGCGCTGGAAGACAAGGATAATGCCAGGGAATTCATAAATATTATTTATCAGGATGCAAACCGCCTGGCTTCTTTAATAAACGACCTTCTGGATCTGTCAAAAATAGAATCGGATAAGTTGAAGATGTCTTTCACGGCCCTTGACCCCGTTGTATTGATAAAAAAAGCGGTAACCATCGTAGATAATCAGGCTAAAGCTAAATCAATCACGCTGAAAGTCGATATCCCGCAGAGCTTGCCCCGGATCAGGGCCGATGAAACAAGGTTTTCCCAGGTTATGATTAATCTTCTTGATAATGCCGTAAAATATTCATCCGAAGGCGGCTCGGCAACTATTTCCGCTCAGGTAGTTGAAAATGGGCTGCAGGTCGACATCTCGGATACCGGAATCGGTATTTCGGAAGCGGACCTCCCGCGTATATTTGAGCGATTCTACCGCGTTGATAAGGCCCGCTCCCGCGAACTCGGCGGTACAGGGCTTGGTTTGTCCATTGTTAAGCATA
>JBAZGE010000073.1:0-8028 GCA_041653035.1 Candidatus Omnitrophota bacterium | reverse complement strand
TCGGATACCGGAATCGGTATTTCGGAAGCGGACCTCCCGCGTATATTTGAGCGATTCTACCGCGTTGATAAGGCCCGCTCCCGCGAACTCGGCGGTACAGGGCTTGGTTTGTCCATTGTTAAGCATATTGTATCCGCCCATGGCGGCCAAATCCGGGTAAAGTCCGAACCCGGACACGGCTCCACCTTTAGCTTTATCATTCCTCTGGCTTAACAGCTTCTCGAAGTATTCTTATCACCCAAAGCCGTTCAATAATAATTCACAAAAAAGTCACATTGTCTTAATGATATTGTAACCGTAGAGTTATATACTTTCTCGAAAAATAAAAGGAGAGATAATATATTATACAGATATGAATCGTAGAGAAGGTTTTCCTATTAGAGTCGCGGCAATAGATATTGGAACGAATGCAATACGATTCCTGGCGTGTGAGTTTATATCGAGGAATAGATATCACGTGCTTGAATTGCAGCGTGTTCCGGTACGGTTAGGGCACAATTCATTTTTTTTGGGAAAATTGGACAATAGCTTGCAAAATTCGGCAATAGCGGCACTCGGCGGTTTTCGAAACGCAATAAAGAGGCTAAAAGTAGGTAATTATAAAGCCGTGGCTACAAGCGCGGTGAGGGAGAGCGTTAATGGAATATCGTTTGTTAGGCGCGCCAAGCGCGAAACGGGAATCGACATAGAAATAATAACAGGTTCTGAAGAGGCTAGACTTGTTTATGTGGCAGTCAGGAGAAAAATACCATTTGGCGCACAAAAATGGCTGATCGTGAATCTCGGCGGCGGCAGCGTTGAATTTTGCCTGGTTGATAATTCAGGTATTATTTGGAATCAAACACACGTAATGGGAGCTGTCCGAATTTATGAAGAACTTACCGCGCACAGGAAAGAACCGCCCCAATTCAGGCGGCTTATCGCCAAATATATTTCAACCATTAAGTTTCCCAAGAAAGAGAAGATCGGTAAATTGGCCGGTTTTATCGCTACAGGGGGAAGTATTGAGGAAATCGCAAAGATAGCAAAGATTCCTGCCGACGAAGCCGGAACGGGTATTATGCGAAAGGCGGTATTGCGTTCCACGGTTTCGTTGTTATCAAAACTCAGCTATGAGGAGCGGGTAAAAAAACTGGATTTACGTAAAGATAAGGCTGATGTTATTCTGCCGGCGGCTATGGTATATGAAAAATTCGCTACTCTTGCCGGAGCGTCGAAGATAATTGTGCCGTATGTGGGGACGCGTGAAGGGATTGTTTTTGATATCGTCGATAATGTCACTGCGCATACAGCCCATCTTCTTGCAAAAGAGAAACAGATTTCTTTGATCGCAGCCGGAATAGGAAGACGGTATCAGTTTGATGAATCGCATGGTATGCATGTCGCTCAATTGTCCGTGTCAATATTCGACCAGATTAACGATATCGTTAATCCGAAGCCGAACGATAGGAATATACTGATGGCAGCCGGGATACTCCATGATATCGGGATGTTCATAAGTTATAAGGGGCACCATAAGCATTCGTTATATATAATATCGCAGTCAGAGATTCCCGGTTTGAACGAGCGCGAGGTAATGATGGCGGCTAACATAGCCAGGTACCACAGGAAATCCGAGCCCTCCATAAGTCATGAATATTTCGCCCGTTTGACTCCCGGTGAACAAAAACGGGTAACGCGGTTATCCGCTATCCTGAGAATAGCCGACGCTATTGACAGGGAACATACTCAGAACATAAAGCGGGTCCTTGTGTCATTGAAAGGGCTGAATTTGCTGCTTATGCTGGAGGCTAACAGGGATACGCATCTGGAGGAATGGGCAATCAGGAAAAAAGGAAAGTTTTTTGAGAAGGCATTGGGCCTCAAAGTAATAATAAGAAACGGTGCTTTTGATCCCCCCCCGTAAAATCCCCGGTCTTCAGACCGGGGATAGGAACTTGCGGAATGTGTTTTTTTGCTTCGGGGAGGGAGCCTCGGTCTTTAGGCCGAGGGGATCCCCTAAAGAGTGTCTTATCGGGCAACAATAAATAGCCGTAAACTACGAAAAACCATGAAAGAAAAAGAGCGTTCCAGTTCCGGAGTAATTGATATCGGAACCCATTCGATTAAGCTTTTTATCGCGGAAAATGACGAGTCCGATATTAAGATACTTGAATCATTGAAGAATGTTGTTCCCCTGGGAAACGATACTTTTTTTAAAGGCCGTATCAGCCGGGAAACAATAAACCGGACGGTTGCGATTTTGGAAAAATACGGCGAAAAGCTGAAGGAATATTCGGTTACTAACGTAAAGGTAATTGCCACGACCGCGATCAGGGAAGCCGCAAACAGGGATGTTTTGATTGATACGGTCTATCGAAGGACCGGTTTTACCATTGAGGTGCTCACCGTTGGAGATGTCATCTATTACATCGATGCCTACCTCTATCAAAAACTCAAAGATAAATATCCGATTCATACCAAGAATCTTATGATCGCGGAGCTTGGGGCAGGAAGCCTCGATGTATCAGTCATGGCGCAGGGGTTTACCCTTATGAGTGTCGGGCTGCCTATCGGGACCATGCGGATAAAGCAGCTGCTGGGAAAACTGGATGGAAGTATCCGGGAGAATTATGAGGCGGTGGCGGAGAAGGTGGATAATGAGTTTGCATTTCTAAAAAGAGAAATGCCCCCTATCAGCATCGATGATATTATACTTATCGATGAAACGTACTCTTCCTATCTGTCCAAGATGCTTTTAAATAATAAGCCGACTAATTCTTTTTTTAAGCTGAGCGAAGCGGATACTGATGAGCTTCTGAACAAGGTGCAGGATAGGAAAATCGAAGATATTTCGGGTGAATATAAAATACCGCTTGAAACCGCGGAGATATTCCCGGGCTATGCAATAATCCTGAATACGTTCGTAAAATTAAGCGGGAATAAAAATATTCATATTTTGGAGGTTTCTCTTTCTGAGGCGGTGCTCGCCGATATGATCCTCGATTTTGAAATCTCGCAGAAATATAACAAAACCAACCAGTTGATCTCGATCTCAAATGCCATCTGCAGAAAATTCAACGTGGATATAAAACACGCCCAGCAGGTGGCGGATCTGTCCGACATCCTTTTTGACAATGTAAAGGAATCCCTCGGGCTTAAGAAAGGAGATTCGCTGTATCTTTTGCTGGCTTCGTATCTGCATGACGTGGGAATGTTTGTGTATAACCGCGCGCACCATAAACATAGCGAATACATCGTTTCCAACCTGAATCTGTTCCGGCTTAACAGCGAAGAGATAAAGGTTATTGCCTGCTGTGGCCGTTACCACCGCAAAGGCACTCCTGCGGCCACGCATTTCCTGTATAATTCATTGCCTAAGGACAAGCAGGTCTTGGTTAAAAAACTGAGCTCTATCGTGAGGATCACCAATGCGCTTGACTGCTCGCATAAGCAGAAAGTCAAGGACTTGAAGGTGAAGTTTAACCGCGCGCAGGATATCACCGTCACCGTTTCTGTCACGGGGAACTTCCTTCTTGAGAAAATAGAATTCATGGAAAATAAAGAAATGTTTGAAGAGGTTTCCGGAAGCAGGATAAATCTTAATATACAATATGCGGAATAGTGGTGTATGAATAAAGTAAATGAATCCAAACGGGTTTTTATTAACCGGGATCTCAGTTGGCTTTATTTCAATGACCGGGTGTTGGGAGAAGCGCTTGATTTGAGTAACCCCCTCCTTGAACGGCTGAGGTTTTTAAGCATTGCCGCCAACAACCTTGATGAATTCTTTATGGTACGGGTCTCCAACCTTAAAAGGCTGATTGATGCCGGCCATAACCATAAAGATGTATTCGGCTGCTATCCTCTGGAATTATTTTCAGAGATACGCTTACGGGCAGATGCGCAGGTTGAAAAACTATATGCGGTTTATAAAGAGCATATCAGCAAAGACCTGTATAAAAATAGAATATCGATTCTCAAGCCTGCCCAGCTTGGCGGCGAGCAAAAGAGGGCGGTAAAACGGTATTTTGAAACAACCTTGTTTCCTATTTTGACTCCTATGGCCGTTGATCCCGGCCATCCCTTTCCGGTGTTGCATTCGGAAACGAATGCGTTTGCGCTTCGCGTAAACAGGAAGGATGTTGAGTATTTGGCGCTCCTGGTTATTCCTAAATCAGTCCTCCGCCTCTACAGGCTCCCTTCGGAGACGGATGAGTTTTGTTTTATATTCATCGATGAGATTATCAGGGAAAACCTCGAGGTGTTTTTTCGCGGTTACCAAATCGTGGACAGTTTAGCGTTCCGGATTATCCGCGACAGTGAGATTGTTTTTCAGGAAGAGTATGCGCCTGATTTGCTCAAAGCCATTGAGGGCGAGTTAAAGAAACGGCCGAAAGCGAAAGTAATCAGTTTGCACGTGGAGAAAGGCGCTCATGCCGATCTTCTGGGGCTCTTACAGGTGAACCTCGATTTCCCAAAAGCCGATATCATTTTTGTTGACGGCAATCTCGATTTGTCTTCGTTATCGGAGCTTACTTCGCAAATGGTGAGGCCTGAATTAACCTTCCCCAGCTTTGCCCCCGCCAAGATGGAATACGAGAATATCTTTGATAAAATAAAAGAAGGCGATTTTCTGCTGCATATGCCATATCAGTTATTTTATCCGACGGTTGATTTGATTCAGGCTGCTGCGCACGACAAAGATGTGCTGGCGATTAAAATGACGCTGTACCGGACCAACGAGGATTCGGCAATTATCAAAGCGTTGGCCGAGGCGGCAAAGAACAAGAAACAGGTGACGGTATTGGTTGAATTAAAAGCGCGCTTTGACGAGGAGAGGAACATTCAGTGGACGAGGGACCTTGAGGCAGCCGGATGCCATGTTATCTACGGAATGCCGGGAATTAAGATACACTCGAAAATGACGCTTATCGTAAGGCAGGAGGAGGGCCGGATTTCCCGGTATGTGCATCTGTCTACCGGGAATTATAACGAACGGACCGCAGGCCTTTATACCGATATAGGGTATTTTACCAAGAGCGAAGATTTCGCTATGGATATATCGGATGTGTTTAATGTGATTACGGGGTATTCGCTGCCGGCGCGCTGGAGAAAAATCATCTCCTCTCCCAATGACATGCGCAAGTATTTCTTTGAGCTGATTAACAAAGAGATCGAATTTCATAAAAAATACAAAAACGGCTTCATCTTTGCCAAAATGAATTCCCTCGAAGATTCGCAGATTATCCAAAAGCTTTATGAAGCCTCAAATGCGGATGTGAAGATCAGGCTGCTGGTGCGCGGAATTTGTTGTTTGGTCCCGGGTGTGGAGGGGATGAGCGAGAATATTGAAGTCAGAAGCATTGTGGGGAGATTTTTAGAGCACTCGCGCATATACGTTTTTAATAACAATTCCTCTAAAAAAGTATTTCTCTCTTCGTCCGACTGGATGAGCCGAAATTTCGACCGCAGGGTCGAGCTCCTTTTTGAGGTAAGCCGGCAGGACCTGAAGGATCACCTGGGGTACATTTTGGAGGAATACTGGACAGATAACGCAAAAACGCATATCCTTACCGCAAGCAGTGAATATATCCGTCCTGTCACGGAAGGGAAATCGTTTAATGCCCAAGAGCATTTAATGGGGTATTATGCCGGATAAAGCCGGCGTTTCATTATAAAGAAGTGTTAATTTAATCCCCTTCGCAAAATCTCCGGTCTTCAAACCGGGGATAGAGATCTGCGGAATGTGTTTTTTGCTTCGGGGAGGGAGCTTTGGCCTTTAGGCCGAGGGGCTCCACTGTTTTCTTCTCATTATAATTTTCTTCATTGCCACCATGGAGTTCCAAAGCCATGCCTGTTTCTCCTCTTCGTTAAGATCGAACATCCATTGACGAATAAATTGGCCGCACTGGTCGTTCATCCATAATTTAATATCTTGTGCCTGTTTTTCCTCGAATACCTGTGCCATTATTGTACCTCCGCGGCTATTGGTTAATAATTATTAATCTACTTCTGTTTTCTATACAAAGTATATAAGATTTTTGTTAAAACATCCTTAAGAAAGTGTAAATTTTTTGTGAACGGTTAACTTACTGCGAAATTCACACAAAGTTCACAATTAATTAAGGATTACGTAACATAGCCCGGTTATACTCTTCTTGAAAATATAAAGAATTTTGATCTAAACTTTTTCTGCCGATATGAGTTTCCCCTTGTTTCGTAAAATCACCGCGTATATTTTGTGCTTTTTGCTTTTTCTTGAACAAAGCGGTTTTGCTCAAGTATTGGATGGAAAGAGTTTTTTACCGCCGTTTTCCATCGTTTCCCCGCCGCATCTGTGTTCTCTGGCCTATGACAAAAAATCGGATTCATTCCACCTGCTTGTGGATAAGGGTGATTTTCATAGCGATGACGGGAACGTTATCAGGCAATACTCGGATGAGCTCCTGAGGTTTTTTCTTGTCGGAGTGACCCTCCCCAACCAGGCCTTTTGGGTAAACCTTCGCCCGGATGACGAAAACAGAATGCTTGACCCTGATCTGGCAAAAACCGATGTGGGAAAGATCCTGCTTGAGGCGGATCTTGAACTCAAGAAAGAAATAGGAAGGCTTACTTCTCCGGAATCTGCGTCCGGGAATAAATTCTGGGGGCTTTTGAATAAAAAAGCGGAAGAGCTCTACGGCAGTCCGGCGGTATCAATCCCTGTTTATGGCAGGGTTTGGATAGTTCCCGGAGAGATTATTCTTTGCGAATCTGCCAATAATGCCTATATCTATAAAGCCTCGCTTTCTGTTTTGACCGAATCGGATTATTTCCGGGAAAACCGTACTTTTGCAGATAAGCGTTTTCAGCAATTGACTGATTTCTCGGCTTCGCTGATTAAATCCATGATATTGCCGCAGATCATAAAATCGGTCAATACCTCGGAGAAATATGCCGCATTACGCCAGGTCTATTATTCTTTTATCCTCGCGCAATGGTTCAAGAACCGGTTCAAAAACAGAAAGACGGAGTACACCGGAATTATCGATGCGCGTTCTCTTCATGGCCTGCGGTCGGAAAAAAACTGGGATAAAGGTTATTATTTCAGGCAATATCAAAAGTCCTTCAAACAGGGAGAATATAACAAATCGGAAACCGTGGTTTTTGCAAACGGGAGTATAGTCAACAATTATTTTTTTGGAGGTATTTCCTTAACCTTGCCTTCTTGGGCATATCCGGGTGCCGGAACTTCTAATGGCGGGGTTACTATTATCCGGAGCCGGTTCCCGCGCAGTGTGCCTGTTACGTATAGCGGGCGCCATATTGTAGATATCGGAGTTAACGAAGACGGTATTGTTGTTAATAATGCCTCCCCAAAAGCCACGGTTGGCAGGTTTGCTCAACCTTCGAATAGTAATTCTTCCAATATGGATGGGGGAAAGTCTTCAAGCGAAGAAAAACTTGTCAATTTCGGGGAGTTTATATGGCAGAAGACGCGGCCGTACTGGTCTGTGGTGCAATATATTCTCGCGTATATTACGGCTCTTTCCGCGCCGTTCCTTCTGCCCGTTGTGATGTATCCGCAATATTTTATTTATCAATTCGGGAAACACCTCGGTGCTGCGGAAGAATGGTTGCTGGTCCAGCCAAAGCCGGATTCGCTTATGGGATTATCGAGTGATTTGTTGAATTCCAAAGGGATAACAGATGCCTCTTATCCTGAAATGAAATCTTTGGCGCGAAGGATTGTCGAAGTCAACCCCGGAGTGAAAGATTGGAATATCCTGCCTAAAGGACGGTCTTACGTTATACCTTCTGAATATGTGTCGCCGAAACTTATTAGTAAATTAAATCTAATCAAAAAAACAGCAGCCGGCGCAGTTGTTTTAACCACGGGGTTAATAGAAATGTTAAATCCGGCAGAAGCCACGTCATTCCGTACCGGTTCTGCTTCTGCCACATCGTTTCATGCCGGTTCTGCTCCTGCCACGTCGTTCCATGCCGATCCTGCTCCTGCCACGTCGTTCCATGCCGATCCTGCTCCTGCCACGTCGTTCCATGCCG
>JBAZGE010000072.1:0-8092 GCA_041653035.1 Candidatus Omnitrophota bacterium | reverse complement strand
GCGGCGCGATGAATTTGGCGTACATAAGCCCGGCGAACAAATAAACCGGGAGACAAAGGATAAGGGATAAAACCAGGCCCCCGGAAACCAAGGTATTATTTAAATCCACTAAAGCCAAAACGGGCAAATTGGTGGCACATTTCCAAAACCCGGTTAAGAAATCGGCATCAAGCAGGAGATATCCGCCTATGCGCTCTGTCAACGAACTTACTCCAAACAGGTAAAGCAGCTTGAACAAAGGCAGGGTAATCACGGTAGAAAATCTGTTAATTTTAAAAAGAAAAAAGAAAACAAAAAGCAGCAACGACATCGGGCCGTTCAGGGGGATAAAACCCAAGAACATTCCTAAACAAACTCCTCCCGCCACTTCTGCCGGAGAAATGTTTAATCCCAAAATAGCCAGAATTCGCGCCGGTATGTTAACAAAAGAAAACATCGTTTTATCCCTTCAAAGAAAATATTCCTTTTGTTCCATTATACCACTTGCACGGAATTATCGAAGTAAAATTGGAGGGGACGGCGGGGACGGGTTATAGTTTTAGACGAGATATGCCTGGGATTGATGCATTATTTACCGCTCCTCCGCCAACCCGCCTCCGCCCAGTACCGCATAAGCCCTCATTTGGTTGACGAGCTTGGACAGTTGCGCAGAAATGAGCCCTTGTTGTGCGCCATAAAGCGGCCGCTGCGCATCAAGGACGCTTAGATAATTATCAATCCCGTTTGTTGCATAACGTTTACTTGAGAGACGATATACCTTTTGCGCGGAATCAACCATAGACTGTTGCCCCATTATTTGCTTATCTACCGTACCTTGCACGGCAAGAACATCAGCCACCTCCCGAAAAGCCGTCTGGATGATTTTCTCATACCGGGCCAGCGCGATTTTCCGGTTCGCCTCACTGACCCTATATGCCGACCAGGTACGGGCGTCAAAGATCGACATCACGGCCTGCGGCGCGTAAGTCCAGGTATCCTTGCCGGCGTTAAACAGGCCTGAAAGTTCGCTGCTCGCAGAACCGACGGCGGTTGTCAGCGAAATGCCGGGGAAAAAAGCGGCCCGGGCCGCACCAATATTGGCAAAGGCGCTTTTCAGCTGATGTTCAGCTTCCATAATATCCGGCCTTCCCAGAAGCACCGCGGAAGATAAACCCGGAAAAATATCCATAAACGGGCTGACACTTTCCAGATCAAGAGGCAAGAGATCTTCCGGAACCGCATACCCGGACAAAAGGTCCAATGCATTTTGATCCTTGGCTGCCTGTTGCGTATAACGCACAACATCGCCATAAAAAAAGGGGACGGTTCTATTTTTTTAACTCCCGGCCGAGAGCGAAAAAATAGAACCGTCCCCTTTTTTTCGGTGATAGCATTGGGGTTCCTCTCGTATCAGCCGAGGGGAAACCTCTTAATTCGATAAGAGGCAGGTACATTCATCGGCTTCTATCAAATATCTCTCTAAGCTTGATTTCTTTATTCATATTAAAAAGCAACGACTTTATCGCTTGCCTGCACGATTTCATACATATCTTTCATAGTTGAAATTGGGCACATCTCGGAGACTTCCTGCTCCCTGCTTTTAATACAGGTTCCGCAGGCATAAATCTTACCTCCGGATTTCAAGAATTTATCCGCCTGTTCAATGGTGTTAAACTTCTCTGTGCTGACTTTCCGATATTCAACGCCTTTGCCCATAAAGAAAACCTTGACTTCGTCTTTCTGACCGAGAGCAAAATTCCCATACCTTAAAGCGTTCCAACAAGTCTCAGCGTCGTTACTTGAAATGATAACCCCGAGTTTCATCGTTTTACCTCTCAGCTTTCGTTAATGTTTTCCCTTTCTTTAAAAGAAATTCGATAACCGGCGCAATAGGCCGCAATAAGATCCGGGACATGGTTGATCTTCTTCATCATCTCCTCACAGTGTTTTTTATCCGAATCCTTATTCAATCACTTGCTTTTTTCTATCTCCTCTTCAACCTCCCCGGCCCCTTTTTCATAGAACTTCTCTTCATCGGGAGCAAGCTTTTTAAGCAGCCGCAGGAACTCTCCGGCATGAACCCTTTCTTCATCAGCTATGTCTTTTAAGACTTCTTGGGCCAGCTTATTATCGGTTGACTCGGCAAGTTGCACATACAGTTGGATTGCCTCATACTCCGCGGCCACCATAAAACGTACCGCGCGGATGAGCTCTTCATGCGTGACTTTTCGTTCTTTTTTCAATCCGGAAAATGGCGTCCCAAACTCAGGCATATCCCCCTCCTTTTTTATCTTTTAACCGTGACTTAAAATGATTATTCCCATTTTCATAATTCTATATCTCTCCCTTCCCCGGCTTGGATAAAATCGCGGCCGAACTCTTTACGCATCATCTCTGTTGCGCTCTTCCCGGTACAATGCATCGGCGCGATCCTGCGAACGCCAAGCTCCCGCAGATCGGCTATAATACGCCGGTTGGCTTCAGCGGTATTATCTTTCAAATGAAAACCGCCGATAAGAGAATAAAAATCCCCGCAAAAACGTTCCTGAGCATGCCGGACGATATTCACAACCCCGGGATGCGCGCATCCGCATATTACCGATAATTTACCGGCCGTTTTAATCACCACTGACTGTTCGTATATCTTTTTACCTTGTGATTCTCCGCACAGCCGGCCTGTGGAATAAATGCCGTCTTTTATTCGCGCCGTTTCCCGGATCTCAACAAGCTTGGCCCCGGACGAAATAATCCTCTTTCTTATCCCCCGCCGAAACCCGGGGCATATATAAACTGTGATATCTTCCCGGCCGGGTATCAAATCCCACAATCCGGTTATGTGGTCCCAATCATCGTGCGACAAAATAATGTGCTTAATCTTTGAACGATCGACAGTGAACTTGCGCATATTATGTAAAAGCGCCTTCGGATCTCCGAAGGTATCAAAAAGCACATCTTCGCCGATTAAAAAGGATACTCCCCACCTGCGGATGGACCGTTCCCGCTTGCTCGAACCAACAGCAATAATTTTAATTTTCATACTGTTATCGGTAAAAGCATGATTTTCTCAAGCGCATTGTCCCTCAAAAGCAAACCGACAACGCCTATAAACGATATCGGGCTTCCCACAATACCCGCGCTTGCCGCCCATACGGAATTCATCGGACAAATTCCTCGATTCTTGCCACTATCTTCATAAACGCATCGGCTGATTTTGATTTATGATGGAACGAAACAAACGGCGTCCCTTTATCGCCAAACTCCACAAACTCCGGCTGGAACGGCACGCCGCCCAGGAACGGCACCTGTAATTCCCGCGCCGCTTTTTCTCCGCCGCCTTTTTTAAAAATAGCGGTTTCGGCATGGCAATGCGGGCAAACAAATCCGCTCATGTTCTCGATGATGCCAACCACCGGGATATTAAGCTCTTTGGCGAACAAAACGCTTTTTCGCGCGTCGAGTACGGCGACATCCTGCGGCGTAGTCACAATAATGATCCCGCTCGCGCCGGGTATGAACTGGCAGACGCTTAAAGGCTCATCGCCGGTTCCCGGAGGCGAATCAACCACCAGATAATCCAGATCGCCCCAATTCACGTCGCTTAAAAATTGCCGGATAACCGCGGTTTTAGCCGGCCCGCGCCATATTATCGGCTGGTCGGAGTCGCGGCCTAAAAGGGCGATGCTGACCGCCTTAAGATTTTCACCGGCTTCAACCGGTTCTATGCCGGATTCACGGGTAAAAATCAGCCGCTCTTCTATGCCGAGCATCTTGGCGATATTCGGCCCGTGGAGATCGATATCTAAAATGCCGGCCTTCTTCCCGGACATGGAAAACGCATACGCAAGATTGACCGCCACCGTTGATTTACCGACTCCGCCTTTTCCGCTCATGACGATAAGCGTATGCCGGACCTTCGCCATTTTCTCTTTAAGGCGCCTTTCCTGTTCCTCATATTCTGTTTCTTTAAGTCCCATAGGCAGCTCCATTCTGTTATCGTTTGTTGATTAAAATATAATTTTTTTCCTTACTGTAATCTCTGGCCGTAACCGTTATCCCTCTATTCCCCGGATGTCCGAGTTCTTTACGTTTGTTATCGATAAGCACCCAAACACAATCCCGATTAAGGTCAACTTCGCATTTCCCTTTATTCGTGCCGCCGCAGGGGCCGTTACGAAGCCCTTTGGGGCACCGTGTCACCGGGCAGATCCCGCCGGTAACGCCGACAATGCACTCCCCGCACATAAGGCATTTTTTCTCAAAGCGGTCTTCCTGCGGGGAAAGCCGTATTATCTCTCCCTGGAATAACGTCTCATTCGCCGGATATACGGGTTTTCCTATTACTTCCGCTATCGCCTGCGTGCCTCCCCCGCAGGCAAGGCTGATAATCGACTCCGCCGCGGCTATTTCTTTTTCTTTGCGCCTGAGAAGTTTTTTTGATTCCAGGATATAGCAGGCCGGATTGAGAATATCCCAGCCGGTCACGATTTTCCCTTTGGCGCTCAGCAGTCCGGATAAAAGTTTTATTTCAGCCTCTCCTCCGGTTTTACAGGTAGTCGCGCAGACGGCGCAGCCGATCAAGAAAACAGCCGGATCATTTTTTATATACTCAAAAATCTCATCTATCGGCTTTCGTTTGGTTATAATCATTATTTTTCAAGCAAATAATCCGCTATCTTTTTGATCTCATCGCCCGCGGCACATTCCGCATATTCGATAATAGTTTTGCCCTCAACCAGCGCCTGAACAACCGTCTTATCAAAAGCGATCTTGCCGATAAGCGGAACGTTCCGCCGGCGGCAAAATTCTTCGATCTTTCCGGTCATTTCAAGATTAAGGTCGAATTTGTTCACCGCCAGCGTGACCGGAATCTTAAAATGCCCGGCGACTTCCATAACACGCCGGGCGTCATGCAGGCCGGAAAGCGTAGGCTCAGTCACGACTAAAGCGCAGTCAACCCCCGACAATGACGCGATAACCGGGCATCCTATACCCGGAGGCCCGTCAATAATCACATAATCCAAACTTTGCCGGTCAGCCAGCTCTTTGGCCGCCTGCCTGATCCCGGCAACCAGTTTCCCTGAATTCTCCTCGGCAATCCCCAGCCTGGCATGCACGAAAGGCCCGTATTTCGTTTCGGAAACAAACCATTCGCCGGCAATATTTTCTTCCATGCGTATCGCGTTATGCGGGCATACGCGGCCGCAAAGCCCGCATCCTTCGCAGGAAAACCGTTCGATGCTAAAATCCGGTTTAACCGCCCCAAACCTGCATACCCCGGCGCATTCCCCGCATTCCCTGCAAATTTTCCTATCAATAACCGCGGCCTGCCCGCTCCTGAATTCATGGCGTTCTTTAACAACAGGATGCAATAAAAGATGCAGGTCAGCCGCGTCCACATCGCAGTCAACCATGACTTTGTTTTTTGCCAAGGCCGCAAGCGACCCCGCAACAACGGTCTTGCCGGTCCCGCCTTTTCCGCTGATTATTACTATTTGCTTCATTGATTATCCTGCAGATATCGATGTATACGGTGATAAATTGATCCCGATAAGAAGCGTCTTTCTCGACAATAGGCACGCCTTCTGAATAGCCGGCCGCGATTTCCCGGCTGAAAGGTATCCGCATTAAAACAGGGATACGCTCTTTTCCGCAATACTCCTCAACCTTCCCGTCCCCGATATCCGAACGGTTAATGACCACGCCAAACGGTATATGTATTTTACGCAATACCTCGACCGCCAGGATAAGGTCATTGAGCCCAAAAGGCGTCGGTTCCGTCACCAATACGCAGAAGCTGCTTCCTTTAACCGCCGTGATCATCGGGCATGACGTTCCGGGAGGAGCATCGATAATCACCGTCCTTGCAGGAATTATATGACTTTTTACCTGCCTGATCAAAGGCGGCGACATCGCTTCCCCGACATTAAGGCAGCCCTGGACAAACTGCATACCGCCTTTTTGGCCGATCTCGATAACACCGATCTCTTTATCAACTTCTTTTATCGCGCCCTGGGAACAAAGCAGACTGCACGCTCCGCAGCCGTGGCAGAGATGCGGAAAAATTAAAACACTCCCCTTCCTGCCTTCGCTTCCCGGTAATACGGCAATCGCGTGATACGCGCAAACCTCCCGGCACGTGCCGCAATACGTGCATTTTGCCTCATCTATTTCCGGCACCGGAATATATGCCTTTACCGCATTTTTTATGCGCGGTTTAAGAAAAAGATGCGCGTTCGGCTCCTCTACGTCGCAATCAAGAAGCTGGATATTCTTAAGCGACAAAGCCAGATTAACCGCAACCGTCGTCTTGCCGGTCCCGCCTTTTCCGCTGGCAATTGAAATAATCATAGTAACTAATGATACGCAATTAAAACTTCCTGAAATTTACTGCCCGCCTTTTGAATCCTAAAACCCTTACCTGCTAAATATCCCTCTATATCGGATAACGTAGTTTCACTCACTTCATGCGTATGCCCTTCGCCGGCATGGATTTTATCCATGAGCGCCAAGCCCTCTTTGGTAAAGTCGCTTAAAACGAGTTTGCCTTCGAAAGAAAGCACGCGAACGAGCTCATCGATAACCTTATAGGGATTCGTTAAATGGTGGAGAGTATTGACTGAAAAGATAACGTCGAAGCTTCTCTCTTGAAAACTTAAGGTTTCGCCGTTCTCGACGCGAAAGTCAACCTGTTTATCCAAACCGAAGTACCGAAGATTCAGCTTCGCAAAAGCCTGCTCGGTTTCCGAGATATCAAAAGTAGTAAAACTATACCCGGCCTTTGCCAGCTCAAGCGCAAAATGACCTTTCCCGGTCCCGGCTTCAAGGATCGTGCCGTAAAGCGGCCGGGCCTTCTCCAAAATGAAAGCCCGCTCTTTATCGACATCATAACCGAGACTGCTGTATAAGGCTTTGCGCTCTAAATAACGCTTATGATTCGCTAAAAGCTCTTCTTCCAAACCAAACCCTTCTTTTGTACCGGCTCTTTTTCGGCCGTGCATCAATTCCGGCCCGGGCCATTACCTTCAGGCAGACAAACCTCGCTATTTTCCAGCCCCGAATTTAGAACCTACGCTGGGGCCCTGGATGGCCTTTAGCTTCCCGCTTTTATACGCTTCGATTGCTTCTTTAACTGTTCCGGATACGTTGAGATATACTTCAATACCCGCCTTGTTTAAGGTCTCAAATGCGTTCGGCCCGACATTTCCGGTTAGAACCGCTTTCGCGCCTTTTGAACCCGCCAACTGCGCCGACTGGATACCCGCGCCTCCCTGGAATTGCGCGTTCGTATTCTCCTGCGATTCAAACCGGCCTGTGTCCGTGTCAAAAAAGATAAAATCCCGGCATCGGCCAAAACGCGGATCAACTTTCGAATCCAAAGTTTTACCTTCCGACGTAATGCATATTTTCATACTAACACCTTCTCTCCTATTGACAACTTCCGCCATGGCCGTGATCTTTGCAGGCATCGAGGCATCCCAAGGCATTATTCAGAAAATCATCAAGCGCTTTTTGCACATTACCGGAATAGCCGAACACCTGAACGCCTGCCTGGGCGAATTTCTGCTGAGCGCCCATACCCATACCCCCGGCGATAACGTGAGTAACCTTATACTTTAATATCTCATCCACCGCAACGCATCCGCCGCCGCCATGCACGACAGTATTGGGGACAATACGGGTATGCACAATCTTCTTCTTATCTTTATCTATATCCGCCAGGAAAAAGAACCTGCATTGACCAAAATGCGCGCAGACATTGCCGTGTATTCCACTTTCATCTTCCAACACTACTCCTACTCTCATCTTCAATACCCTCTCTTTCGCCGTAAAGAATCCGCGGTTACTTTTTTTCAGATTCCGGTTGACTTGCCATGGCTTGAATACGCGCCTGCGTATCTTCAAGATGCTGCTTTAAAAAATCGGCCCGGCTCATTAAAGCCCCCAATTCGTCTTCCGTTGCGATCCCCCGGCCAACCCCGCCGAATGCCCGCATTCTCTTTTGCTCCCTTGCCCAACCCGGAAGCCCTGTGGCATAGAAACAATTACGCCTCCCCCTGCCGCCGCCTCCGCCGTTCAAAGGGCCTCTCCCGAACTGCCGTCCTGTTTCACCTAC
>JBAZGE010000071.1:0-8180 GCA_041653035.1 Candidatus Omnitrophota bacterium | reverse complement strand
GCCTTCATCAAGGCAATCCTTTGCTCCCGCGTTAAATGAGCGAATAATTCACTGTTCGCGGCTAATCCCTGAAGCACAGAAATACATTCCCGGATTCTTTCATCGGAAGGGTTTACGGCAGAACTATTATCGGGTTTAGGCATTAAATCCATAATCTCCTTTAATCCCCTCCGCAAAATCTCCGGTCTTCAGACCGAGGATAGGAATCTGCAGAATGTGTTTTTTGCTTCGGAGAGGGAGCCTTGGCCTTTAGGCCGCGGGGCGCCACTAATCTTGAGGAAATCTTTAACCGGACAGCTGTAAACCTAATTATATGCGTAATACCTCGATATATCAAGAATATTCTGGTAAGGGATCTATATCTTGGGGCGGGATTTGGCCTGGAATTGGCGTTATTTACCTTTACCTTGCATTTTAATAGGTATTCGTCATCATCAGGATCCGCAGGATGCCCTCTCTCGTTTTAGTGTAACACGATGGGATTGAGACTGAACCGGTGTTTTTGGAAAATCCGGGACGCAAACCTCAATGTGCGGCTCTTGGGCAAACCACTGCCCGGACCATTCGATACAGATACTTTCATGACCGGGTTTTATCGTTATGCGGATATCGCCAAAAAGGGTCGGCGCCGGGCCAAACGAGATCGTTTGATCTTTCTCCAGCCAGATTCGCGGGATCCCCGAACACAAAACCAACCGGTTGGCTTCTTCACGCACAAAACAATTCCTTACCATCAAAACCCATTCCGCCGCGGCCCAGACATGCTGCCCGTCCCCCATGCATCCGCCGCCGGTGCGCGGGTGGATCGCCTCCGGCCATTGCCCCGTGGATGTGGCGAGATTCGCAACCGCGGACATCAAATCAAAATACCTCGGATCACCTGCCCGTAAAAGGACCTGGGCTAAATGTAAAGTCAAATACGGGTTGATCCCGGAGTGAGTCATATCGTGAAAAAATCCGCCCTTTACCAGGCATTTTTCCATCAGGAAATCAACGGTGTCTAAAATCCTGCCGTCGTTATGATCAAAAAGACGCAGCGGATAGCCGGCAGCCAAAGAGCCGATCGCGCCCGTATCCAAACGGCGGTAAGGAGAAGCCGGTATCGCCGGCCTCTTTAAACGAACGTTTACTTTCTTTAAACTTTGATCAATACTCTCCAGCAACTCGCGTGATTCCTTTTCAAAATAAACAGCCTCCTCATTATCCTTGTAAGCAGAGCACAAAAAAGCCGCTGCTTTTAATCCCGCGACAGCCCAAAAGTCGTCCCAATAATAAAAATCAGTGGGGCCCAGATGCTCGGCGCTGAAACCCGCAGGCAGCAGGCCGGCATGCTCGAATTTTAAATCCGCGGACAACCGTTTTTTGCAGATCCACCTGCCGGCTTTCCGTATGGATTCCTTCCATTCGTTCGGCGGGGTATTTCCCGTCATTTCACAATACTGACGGATGATCCACAAGGCCTCGCCGTTGGAATCCCATTCGCCTTCCTGGGAAAGAAAATAACCCTGCATTGTTTGCCGGGAACGAAAACATTCTAAAGCCCGGGCAACACGTCTCTTAAAACCGGCACATAACAAACCATGCAATATAAAAGCGGCATCACGGAACCAGAAACGCCGGTAAATATACGGCCCGGGATAGACCTCCCCGGGCGAATGTAAAACCATGGTGCGGACAGCCGCTTCGTAAAGAAACTTGAATGTATCATCGGGGATTTGCAATGCGCATTCTTCCGCGAGGCTTTCCTCCCACGCGCACCGGGAGGTGTTCCGGCCGTCTGAATAAGATTCATTTTCAATCTTATTTTTCGTTAAAGGCACTGAAACGGCGACCTCCCGCGCTTGTCCCGCTTCAAGGTTATATACCGCTGCCGCGGAGGCCAGGCCAACCCTGCAAAAAATTTCTTTTTTATCTTCCTGCAAAAACAACCGGCTATAAACATCCCCTTGATGATAATACGAAAGCTCACATCGCTCCGGGGGGATATTAAAATACACAAGATCTTTTCGATTCACCTGCCAGCCCATCCGGTTTTCAAGCAAGGCAATATCGTGTATGAAACTCACGCCCTCGGGATTATATGGCCGCAAAGAAATAACGAGCCACGCCGCTTGATGGGCAATTCCTTCAACCCGGATCTCACATACCGAAGATTGCGCTGAACCAATAACCTGGGCCTTAGTTTGAAGCCTTAATTTATCAAAATGGGATTTTGTAATAATACAAAGCCCGCCATCCATAACCAGTTTCTGTGAAACCGCCGCTAAGCGGGAAGGGATTAACGGCCCTCCCTCAGCAGAGATGATCCAGGCATCAAGCGACCATCCATCGTAACAGGGAGTAACGAGGCCGCGCGGATCAACGATGGAACATTCATTGCTGTCGGGAACGCCCAAAGCGGTCCAATTTCGGTGGGTGAGGTTAATTTGCGTCAAAGAAAAAGAACGGGGAATAAACGCCTCGTTGCGCGGGTTATATTGGCATTCGACCCAGTACGGCCAGATCCAATCAAGATTATGCTGAATCGCAAAACTATTCATCAAACCACGGGCGTGTAAAACAACGCCGGAACGTAATAGTTCGGTCGGAATCATCACTTCGGAGGGCTGCGCAAAATTTTGCAGTTGAGAGATGATTTTAAGAGGGTCCAAAAATCCCTGCCGGCGCGCAACAGCCTGTATTATAAATCTCAATGGGAACCATTCCCACCACACAAAATCCCCCCCCTCTTTCAACAAAGCCCTGAAAACCCACCATTTAAAACAAACAAAAGCACAGACGCCTGTTACTGTTGTGGCAATGACTAAAGCTGCGAAAACTTCCCCGGGGAACGCGTTGAGGATACTTTGATTTATTAAAACATTAATTCCTAAGGATAGAAAATTAACCAGTGTATACCGGCCAAATTCAGCACGCGACGGACGATTATGCTTAAATGCCCCATATTTATTAAGCACATACCCGGCAAAACCCGCGCACGCAAAAGAAATCCCTTTCGATATGCCAAAAGACAGGAAATGAAATAGAAAATAATAAACACTAAAGTCTATTGCAGTGGCAATGGCCCCCGCGCTTAAAAACCGAATAATCTCTTTTCTAACATTCATACCGGTTTTCAATAGAATCTCTCCTTTATCTTCTTCTTTTACAATTTATTTTCCGATATTTTCAACGGGTTTCCCCGTATCCTGTAAATCTTTTCCCGCATCTCTGGACGCGTTGCACCCCACAAGAGAAACCATTAAAATCAAAACTACCAAACTCAATAAAATAAGTTTTTCCATATTGTCTCCTTTTTTTCCACTCTGTATTATGCGCGGAGAAAATCACAATTCTATAGACGCCGCTTTTATTATATGCCTTCTCTGAGTACCGTTCGTCGCTGCCGGCGGACACAGCCTCAGCGAAAAGCACCGCCGGCAACGACGCGCGTTTAGTTCTTTGACAAAGGATACTCAACGGTCATATTATTGACTACTTTCGTCACACCATAGACCTCATTAGCCACTTGGGTGGCTTTGTCTTTTCCGGCCCCGCTGGTCGCCTTGCCGCTTAAGGTAACCACGCCATTATTTGTCTCGATACCGGTCTTAAAAGCACTGGTCGAGTGATGCGTCAAAAAGGCCATCTTGATCAAGGCGGTAATGGAGGCGTCATCGATTTTCTCGCCCATGGTCCGTTTCGATTCACTTGAAACTTTAGAGATAGTCATTTCGTTTTTCACCTCTTTGACCCCCCGGACGTCTTTGGCGTATTCACCGGCCAGATCCTTTTGAGCCGGGTTCCCGGCCTCGCCTTTTAAAGTTACGATCCCCTCCTTCACGAAAACCTGGGTTTTTATACCGCTTACATTACGGTTGTAAAGAAGCGAATATTTCACTTGAATGCTGATCCAGCCATCAGAATTTTCAACAGGGCGTTCACCTTTTAATTCCAGTTGATTATCCACGCTTTTGACCCCGGGCAGGCTCGCCACGGTCTCTTTGGCCAATGATATGTGTGACTCTTCGGCGACAGTCCCCGTCAAGGTGACAACTCCATCCTTAGACTGGGTTTTAATAGCATCATCCTTGAGAAACGTTTTAAACACGTAGGACTGCCGAGCGGATGATTCTATTCGTTCATCCATCTCGGAAGCGCGCGCCGAAACGCTCATGAGCAACACAACTGCCGTCACCGCGACAAGTACTTTCAGATACGTTGAATTCATAGAACACCTTCCTTTTTTTTATGACTCTGCGGGCAGAAACCATCTACCCGCGTTTCTTAAACACCACCTGCCTCCTATGCCGTCACTGCCTTACGACCAAACGCGTCAGGCCCACCAAAACCACCGCGCCAGCCAGCGCCAGCAGAAAGGCTCCAACCGAACTCCCGGTAGACAGCCCGATCTCTCCGGACATCCATCCGCCAAGCATGGCTCCCACAATCCCGACCACGATGTCTCCGATAAGCCCGAACCCCCGGCCTCTGGCGATCAACCCCGCCAGCCACCCGATCACTCCGCCGATAAAAAGGAACCACAACCAATATCCTATAGTATTATGTTCCATGTTTTTCCTTCTTTTTTTATTACCCGTAACCGTGCTGCCGTTATGCTTGCCTTCCCCCCTTCCCTTTCATTAAGATGCTTTTCACTTCCTAAACAGCTTTATTTATCATCGTGCACTATCAGGCTTAGGGTGCCCATTTTTACTTTCACGTGCACCATTAATAAGCTCAACCAGCGCCTGGTCATTAAACGGTTTTTGCAAATACCCCGCGGCCCCGGCTTTTAAAGCCTTCTCGCTAAACCCTTCATTTTTATCCGCCGAAATAAGAATTACCGGACGGCTGGATCCTGACGCTAAAAGCTGCTGCAGCGTTTCCCAGCCGCTTAGTCCGGACATATGAATATCCAGGAGCAAACAACCGGGAAGGCTATTGGGCACAGCGCTAAAAAACTTCTCTGCGGAACCAAAGGTATCCACCGCAAACCCGTACGTAACCAGCAGGATGCTGAGCGCCCGGCATACCGATTCGTCATCATCCACAATGAAAATTTGTTTATTCTCCGGTAACATTTTCCTTACCATCCTCACGTTGGGCCTTTTCTCATCTCTCATGCCATTATAGGAGCGGCAGAAATTAAATCAATTGTACCCGGGTATAATATAATAGGACGCAGGCAGGATGTAGAACTGTTTACTTTTTTGATACCGGAGCACGCTCTTTTGTTTTAGGACGATTTTCAAGTGTTGCCAGTGCCTCAGCGATCTCGCCGCTTAATGACGCGCAAGCCTCACTGATCGTTTTGACTAAACCGGAGTAATCCTGCGGGATGATCGGCTGCCGGAATTCCGATCTTTTTATAACCATGGTTTTCGTATTTTTCGCATCAATAACCAGCCATTGCGCGGCGATAAACAAATCTTTATCAAGCTCGCTCTCCATTTGAACAATTTCTACAACTACCTGGTATTTAACCGGAAGAGCCGAATTCCACGGGTACACAATACATTTCATCCCCGGGAGCATACCGGTGAGCTCCTCGCCGATCAGGCGCGCCACCCCCAGGTCCAGAGATTCCCCCCAGCGGTCGAATTGAGCAAAAGTAAGCATATTTTTTTTGTTTTGGGTCACCATTTGCGGCCTGTTCTGATATTCCGGAATTTTAACCGGACCGACGCCAATAAGGGCATCGGAAACAATATTTATTTTTTTACTTGCCCCGTTAAAGGCGAATTTCGACTCGTTGAAATCGCAGCCTCTAACGGGGCTTGCCTGATTTTCATGTACGGCCTGAAGCATATAAAAGCGCGGCGTCGGGCTATTTGACACCGATATGCATCCGCTCAAGGCCAAGGTAAGGCACACGCCGCTCATAACCATGCGGAAACTCAATGGTGGACTCTTCAAATCATTAATCACGATCTGTTTCATGGTATGCTCCTTGTGTACAAACACAACACCGGCGCGATTCATTTTAGCGCCGGGTGTCATACGATTTTCCTTTTAAAATCGCTTCCGGATGCTGCTCAAGATATTCGGTCAGTAAACGCAATGACCGCATTGCCTGTTTCGTCTCCTGAAGCGTATTCCGCAGCTCATAAAGGCTTCTCTGCAAATCGCTTGAATTTACCAGTTTATTGATCCCTTTGGCGGTAGACTCCAGGTTCTTCGCGATTTCTTTAATCGGTAATTCATTCATAAACGCAAAAATATCCGGGGAGATAGGAAGCGTAGGCAGCTCCGGATACTGCTTCAGAATACCGCGAAGTTCTGCCGGTTTATCCGGATAAAAATCGAATGAAATCATAAGCTGGCCGGTTAAAAAACTCTGTACTTCAAGCTTCCCCCGCAGGCCGAGTCCGATCAACTTCTTATCTCCGCCCGATTCCCCAAAACTGGGGGCGCCCTTAATACGGCCCTGTTCAATCTCGACAATTACCGGAAGCATAATAGTCCCGACCTTTGAGTCATAAATCAGGCTGATGTCTTTGACGATACCGATACCAACTCCCCGGAACATAACCGGGGCTCCTATGGAAAGGCCTTTAACGGAACCGTCAAAGTATAAAACAAATTTATTTGTCCGTTTAAAAAGCGCCCCCGAACCCAAAACCACTATTCCTATTACCAGCAAAGCCGCTGCCCCTATTACAAATAAGCCGATCAGTGTTTTGTTCACTTTTTTGCTCATCGTTTAAGCTCCTTGCATTATAGCTCTCGTTAAGAACTGAATAACCCTGGGATCCTTGGAATCAGCCAATAAAACCTTGGGGTCACCCGCAGCAATCATGGTTTTGCTCTCCGCGTCAAGAAACACGGAATTATTCCCCACGGCAAAAATACTGGCGAGTTCATGCGTAATAACGACTATTGTGGCGCCTAAGCCGTCTCTCAGCTCAAGAATCAAATCATCAAGCTTCCGCGCGTTTATGGGGTCAAGCCCGGCCGACGGCTCATCAAAAAAAATAATATCCGGGTCAAGCGCAATTGCCCGCGCAAGGCTGGCCCTTTTACGCATCCCCCCGCTTATTCCCGAAGGTAAAAAATCCTCATATCCTTCCAGCCCCACGAGCGAAAGTTTTAACGCTACTATTTCCCGTATTTGCCGGGGGGATAACTTTGTATACAGCTGTAAAGGAAGCGCAACATTCTCCCCTACCGTCAAAGAACCCCAGAGAGCTCCGCCTTGATAAAGGACTCCGAAACGCCGCATAATATTCCGCTGACCTAATTCATCTTCATCCCAAAAGCTCTTTCCGGAGTATAAAACCTCGCCTTTAGCCGGCGCCTTAAGGCCGATCAAACTCTTAAACAAAGTGCTCTTACCGCATCCGTTTACCCCCATGACAATAAAAATATCGCCTTCATTCACGCTAAAACTAAGATTACGCATCACCGTGTAATCGGTATACCCTAAATCGAGATCCCGCACTTCAAGAATTGGCCGCATTGTCGAATCCATACGTCATACTCCCAAAATCTGGCAAATAAAGGTGATGGCCGCGGTCGCAATTACAATACCGGTTATTCCCGTAACCACCGCCGAGGTAGTCGCAATTCCCACGCCGGCTGCGTTTCTTTCGCACTGAATACCGCGCAGACAACCGGCAACCGCGACAATCACACCAAAAACAAGGCTGTGAAAAAGCCCCACCCACACATAACTAAGTTTTACAGCCTGCTGGGTATGATTCAAATATTCCACCGGATTAAGATTAAGCATCCTTGTGCTGATAACAAAACCGCCTAATACGCCCATACAATCGGCATATATGGTCAGAATCGGCATCATAATTACTAATGCCAGAACGCGCGGTACGACCAAAAACTCAACCGGAGAAACACCCAGCGTTTTAAACGCATCGATCTCCTCATTTGCCTGCATCATCCCCAGTTCCGCAGCAAAAGACGCCCCGATGCGGCCGGACACAATAATACCGGTCATTACCGCCGACAATACGCGCACCATGGCGATCCCGACTATATCGGAGATAAAAATCTGGGCCCCGAACATTTTAAGCTGAAGCGAGCCGACAAAAGCAAGGATCATGCCTACTAATAAACTTATCACCGAAACAAGAAACACAGTATCGACCCCGCATCTGCGCACAATGAGCATAAAATCATCCCGGCGAAAATATGATTTACCCGTGATCAGGCGGCCGAGAGAAACAACGATATCCCCCAAG
>JBAZGE010000070.1:0-8407 GCA_041653035.1 Candidatus Omnitrophota bacterium | reverse complement strand
TAATTTTTGTTTTTGTTTATCCGAGCCGGTCACCGGGTTTTATTTTATGGCCGCTGATGAATTCTTCCGCTTTCATAACTCTCTTGCCTTCCGGCTGCAGTTCCCGTATATTCACGCTGCCTTTCCCTGCGGCAACCTTTATTCCCTCTTTGGAAATACCGATTATTTCCCCCGGATGACGGCCCGCGGAAAAGTCATCGCATTCACTCACGGAATGGATTTTTAAGAATCTTCCCTGAAGATGCGTATATGCTCCCGGCCGGTGCTGCACCCCCCGGACAAGATTATAGATATCGCGGGATGTTTTTGACCAGTCAATCAACCCGTTTTCTTTTTTGAGCTTGGGAGCGAAGCTTACCGATCTTTCATCTTGCGGAAAGAGTTCGAATGAACGGTTATCAATACGTTCTATTGCCTCCAGGATCAGGCATGCGCCTGCCTCTGCCAGCCGGTGTTCCAGGGCCGCACCGGTATCGGAATCCAAGATCTGCACGCGTTCCTGAAGAATGATCGGGCCGGCATCCATTTTTTCCGTCATTTTGATCACCGTAACACCGGTCTCCCGCTCCCCCCTGATAAGCGCCCAATTGATAGGCGCCGCTCCCCGGTACCACGGCAGATATGAAGCATGGATATTGACGGGAAGTAACCGGGGGATCCGCAAAAGCTCCCCGGATAACAACTGGCCATAGGCGATAACCACGAACAGGTCGGGGGCAAGCTTCCGCAACATCCCGAGGGATTCCGGGGAATTCACGTTCTCCGGCTGGCAAAGAGGAATCCCCAAAGAACGCCCGGCTTCCTTGATGGCGGTAACGCCCATATGCATTCCACGCCCTTTTTTCCGGTCAGGCTGGGTAATGATACAGGAAACCGTATGCCCGCTGTTCAATAAGGCATGCAAAGAAGGCACCGAAAAATCCGCACTGCCGAAAAAGGCTATATTCATATAGAATTCCTTATCCTGTTCTGTCCCTATTTACCTTTTATGAGTTCAAATCGGGTCAATATCGACCGTTACTATTAAACCGGAATGTTTAAAGTTTTTTAACTGCGGTTTCAAAAACCTGCTTATCTTCACCGCGTCCGAAGCCCCAAAAAGTATCTGCCAGTAATAATTCCCGCGCAGTTTTGACGGCTGGCCGGGGTTGACCGAGATGACCCGTACCCCCGTTTTTTTGTTTTTCGACAGCAATTCGAAAAGCGCCTGCGCGGCCGCTTTAACTTTTTCTTCCTTCTTCCCCCTTAGTTTCAGATGTGCGCTGTGGGAAAACGGCGGCAGGCGCAGTTGTTTCCGCTGTTTTAGCTCTTCCTCATAGAAAACATCCGTATTCTTTTCCTGCAGAGCGTTGAAACAATAATGATGCGGCAGGCGGGTCTGGATAACGATCTTCTTATCGGTCAACCGCCACAATTCCGCCAACAGGCCGAAGGTTTTCTCGCCTGCCCGGAAATCGATCCGGTTCAGGGAATTATCGATCGAGAGCACGCCGATAAGGTCAAAATTGATTTCCGCGCTCCTGATACTGCCCTCGGACGCCACCACGATATCCGCGCCGTTAACATCAAGGTCCTCATGCTCCTGCGGCCGCTTGATGCGCGCTTGAGGCACCAGGCGCGCGAGTTCACTCTCGATCTTTTCCGTGCCCATCCCAGAAAACTTGATGTACCCCGAATTGCACGAGGGGCAGAGTTTCGGCGCCGGCATGGTAAAAGTACAATACGGACAATGCAGCTCTTTGTTCTGATAATGATACACCAGATTGCTGTTACAGCGCCCGCATTTCAGGACATGGCCGCAGGTTACGCAGTAAGCCGCGGTCGCGAACCCTTTACGGTTCAAAAATAACAAGGCCCTGCCGGAAGCCTTGAGAGTGGCGGCAATACAGTCAAGCAGATACCTCGAAAAGACGGATTTTTTTTTGCGCTCAAAAAGAGGCATGTTCCGCATATCCGAGATCTTGACCTCGGGAAAACTGTTTTTCCGGGAAAGACATTCGTATTGAAACATCCCCCGTTTCGCCAGATAATAACTCTCCAAAGAAGGGCTGCGGCTCCCCAGAATAAGTTCCGCTTTTTCCCGCCGGCAGCGCATGAACGCCGCCTCCCGGGCGTGATAATGCGGCACCTGATCCTGTTTATAAACAAAATCCTGTTCTTCATCGATAATGATCAGCCCCGTATTTTCCAGAGGGGCAAAAACCGCGGAACGCGTTCCAATAACCAGGCGCGCCCTTCCCTCTTTGATCTTCTGCCAAATCTCCAGTTCCCGGGGCTGTTTACGGTACAAAACCTCAATCACATCCGCGGGGAAATATCCGGCGAACATTTCTTTCGCCCGTGCCACTGCCGGGACATCCGGCAGGAGAAGGATCACCGATCCGCCGTTGTTCAACACGGACTGTATCTCTTTCCTATATATCTCCCACCGCTGTATTCCGGAAATATCATGGATAAGGCGCGCCTGCCGAGGCTCCCGGGAAAACGCCGGAGATGCCTGAACAGGGCAAAGCGCGATCCTCCGGGGACTGCGCAATTCCGCAGGCAGAGCGGTTTCAATAACCTCTCCCAGAGAACAACAATAATATTCCGCCAGTTCTCCCGCCAGCTCCAGCATCTGCCGGTTCAACAACGGGACATCATCCAGCACATCGAGGACGGGCTTGAGATTCCGGATGCCGGTCTTCGAAGAAGTCCCGGCCACAAAACCCACGATCTTTTTCCTGAACCCGAAACTCACCAGGACCCGGGAACCGGGTTTGATCTTCTCTTCAAGGGGCCCGGGGACAAGATAGTCAAAAGGCCCTTCGACTTTCAATCCCAGCACTATTTTCGCGTAGAGCATAATTTTAATACATATTCGCACACATCCCGAGAGGCAAAGGGCTTCCTGATCCGGGAGATATTCTGTTTTAATCCCCGCAGCTTTTCCGGGTGATCCTTGAAATCAAAAACTATATCGCGTATCCCGGATATCCGAGGAACGACCATTCCCGCGCGTTCTCCGGCAATGAAACGCGCGTTCTCGGTCTCCTGGCCGTATATGGCGGAAATAAAAAGCGGCGGCAATTCCATGCTCAATGTCTCGGAAATCGTCAGGCCGCCGGGTTTGGTAATGATCAAATCCGCCGCGGCCATAAGATCTTCGACAAAATCGACAAAACCAAAAACCCGGACGTTCGGAAGCCCGCGCGAGATCAATCTGCGGTATAAACGCCGGTTCCGGGCGCACACAACCAATACCTGTACAGCCGGGGAAAGCGATTCCGCGATCCGTTCAAGAGGCCCGATGCCGAACGACCCGGTGATAAGCAAGACGCTGAATTCCGCGGGAGGTATCCCGTGCTTTTCGCGCGCGTTTTTCTTATCGATGGTACGGGTGAACTTTCCCGCTGTCGGAATGCCGAATATCTGTATAAGAGAACGTTTGACCCCTTGAGCGGCCAGATCATCCCGGGTATGTTCGGAGGCAGCAATATACGCATCGGTATGCCCCTGTACCCAGAATGGATGCACCCCGAAATCAGTCACCACCGTTACCAGAGAAGACGCGATCCTGCGGCGTCTTTTCAAAAATGAAACCATCCGGGAAGAAAGAAAATGCGTAGAGATAACCGCGTCGGGTTTCTCGCCTGCCAGATAATGCCGGAACCGGAAAGTATTTAAAAAATCAAGGGGGAAAGTCAGAAACCGCACAATGATCCGTAATCCCGGGGCGGCGGTCAGGCAAAAGAAAAAACTCCACAACCACGGGAAACAGGTAACCAGAATGTTGTACCCCGTTGAATAAGCGGCCTTAAACGGGGCATTGGTCTTATCGAGAATATCCACCAACTGAACATCAATACCGGGGTGAGCGGCTATAAAATAGCTGTGGAGCGCCTCCGCGGCCTTCATATGCCCGCTGCCGGCGGAAGCATGGACGATTATAATTTTCATCTTTCTAAACCCAGAATGAATTGAACCGCCTGATAAAGATCCCGAAAAATAAAACCGGGCTGTGTATCCCAGTTTTTGCGGTTCGAAAGTTTTTCTCCGCCGGAAAGAACCAATATCGACGCACAGCCGGCATTATGGGCGGTGAGCATATCGGTCATGGTATCGCCGATAAAAAAAGAGCCCTTAAGGCGCACGCGGTACTTCCGGCGCGCCGCTTCCAAAGAGCCATGCTTGGGCTTGCGGCAAGGACAATTCTCTTCACTGCGGTGCACGCAATAATATACCTCGTCTATCCTGCCCCCTGCTTTTTCTATTTCACCAAGCATATTCCCGGTCAAACGGCCGAGCGCCTTTTTGCTGAAAAGCCCCTTATTCACGCCGGCCTGGTTGGAAACAACGAAAATCCTGAATCCCGCCCGGGTCAACTGAGCTATAGCTTCCTTTGCCCGGGGAAGAAACCGAAAACCTTTCCAGCCGGTTACATACTTCCCGTGGCCGGGATACTTGTTGATGACCCCGTCTCTGTCTAAGAAAACTGCCTTAGTCATAATAATTCCAGTACATAAGTGCATAGGTGCTTGGGTGCATGAGTGCATAAAGAAAAACAGAACTTATGCACCTATGCACACATGCACTTATGCACTAAATGCGTGCCTAAGCTACAAACTTATCTCTTGTTATTCAGCATCTCGCGGTACTTTACGTAACTAAGCAGCTGATACAGGGAATCAAAGAAAGCGATCACAAAACCGTACATACCGTCTTTATACGCTTTCTTACTCAAATATCTGCGAAAAAACCGGTCCACGGTCCTCCAGATGATTTTCCCCAGAGACATCTTCCTGCCGGTATTGATCCATTTCCGCGCCTCAAGCGTAGTCTGACGGTTGACGCTCCCCAGAAAATGTTCGATATCCGGATATCCCTTGTGGATAATATCTGCGGTCAGATGACCGCAGGTACCCTTAATGAACACCCGCGGATGCACTTCCACGTCTTCATATTTAAATCTGTTCTTATCGAATAACCGGACTTTTGAGGCAGGGTACCAGCCTCCGTTCCTGACCCAGTAACTGCCGATATAATTCCTCAAGGGTATGTCATAAGCGGCGTGGGATGTTCCGGGGATAACCGCGGTGATCTCTTTTTTCAATCCTTCGGTAACCTTCTCATCGGCATCCAGGCTTAATACCCAGGTATTCCGGGACTGGGAGTAGGCCCAATTCCGGTGCGTCCCCTCGACATCCATCTTGCGTATGAAAATCTTTTTTGTAAACTGAGCCGCGAGCTCCCGTGTCTTATCCGAACTCTCATCATCCACCACGATAAGCTCGTCCGCCCAGCCGGAAACACTGCCGAGGCATTCTTCGATATTCGCTTCTTCGTTTTTGGTAATCACCACCACCGTCAACGGAATTTTATCGGGCATGCATCCCTCCTGCCTTATTGTATTGTTTGATCGACGACACCACAAACCGGATCTGGACAGGCCTTAAAAACGGATACATAGGCAACGAAACTATTTCTTTTGCCGCTTTTTCAGCCGCGGGAAAATCGCCCTGTTTATAGCCCAGACTTTTGTATGCTTCCTGCAGATGAAGCGGAATGGGATAATGCACCATAACCCCCACTCCCTCCTTTTTCAAATAATCAACCAGGCCGTCGCGGTTTACCGCGCGCAGGCAATAAATATGATACACATGCCGGGCGTAATCGGCCTCACCAAAAACACTCACCCCGGCGATATCTTGCAACGAATCCGTGTACATGCGGGCACAGGTTCTTCGCCGGTCATTCCAGGCGTCAAGGCGTTTTAATTTACTCCCGAGGACCGCCGCCTGCAGGGTATCCAGGCGGGAATTATAACCGATGATGCTGTGTTCATACTTGGACTTACGCCCGTTATCCCTCAGCATAAGCAGCCTTTGGTACAACCGCTCATCATCAAGCACGATCATTCCCCCGTCCCCTGCCCCGCCCAGATTCTTGGTCGGATAGAAACTGAAACATCCGGCATCGCCCATCGAGCCGGCTTTTTTCCCTGAGCTCCCGGCTTTACCCGCTCCTCCTTCATAATACAACGCGCCGTGAGCCTGAGCGGCGTCTTCTATCACCTTCAAATTGTGCTTGCGCGCGATCTTCAAAAGCGGGGCCATATCTACCGGCTGGCCGAAAAGATGCACCGGAATGATCGCCCTGGTCTTTTTGGTAATCGCCTGCTCAACCCTGTCAACATCGATATTCAACGTCCGGTCATCGATATCCACAAAGACCGGCGTTGCCCCGGCCAAAGAAACACTGGAAGCGGTGGCGATAAAGGTAAAAACCGGCACGATAACCTCATCCCCGGAGCCGATACCCAAGCTGATTAATGACAAGATAAGCGCGTCCGTACCGGAATTGACCCCGATCCCGAATTTCCTTCCGCAATACTGCGCGAACTCCTCTTCAAAAAGCCTCTCTTCTTCTCCCAGGATAAAATCCGACCGCCGGAATATCCGGTTCAATGAACTATCGATGTCTTTTTTAGCCTCTTTATATTGTTCCCGCAGATCCAGAAATGGAACTTTCATTTTTTTGTTCCTCTATTTTAGAATTTCTTTTATGTTGGCGAGGACTTCGTCAACGGTAATATCCTCAAGGCATTTACGGTTGTTTGAACAACCCGTGAAACGAAAATTAATATAGCAGGGCTGGCAGGAAAAATGCCTCCTGATCGCCCTGTGTTTATCGCTTTTCGGATACGGCCCGTATACCAGCTCGTCAACCGGGCCGAATATGGACACGGTTTTTATCCCGGAAGCCACCGCAATATGCAGCGGCCCCCCATCATTAGTCACCAGGAGATCAAGACAGCCGATAATCCCGCACAATTCCTCCAGAGTCGTCTTTCCCGCCAGATTGACCACCTTCCGGCCTGCCGCGCCCGCTATCCTGTCGGCAATACTTCTCTCCTGTTCATCGCCTAAAAGCACGATATCCGCCGGTATATCCTTGGACATCTTATTTATAAGCCAGGCGAAATTGGCCGCCGGCCAGTGTTTATACCGGGCGTCTTTCCCCCAACTGGCGCCGCCGCCTGCAGAGATCCCGATGACTTTATTTTTTTCTCCTATGCCATACCGGTGAAAAATGACTTTTGCCGCGCGCCGTGCTTCTTCGCTCAAAGGCAAAAACATCTCTCGTGACGTAATCCCGATCCCCGCCAGCCCAAGCAAACCGGCATAATATTCTACTATATGCTTCAATCCGTATCCATCGATATTTACGCGCCCGGTCAAAAACCTGCCCCGGTTCTTATAATTAAACCCGATGCGTTCCCTGACCCCGGCCAATTGAGAAACCATCCCATACCGATGATCCAGGGAAAAGTCAAAACAGACATCGAACCGCTCTCTTTTGATATCCCTCAGCAGTCCGTACCAGAGGCCGGCTTCGCCAAACCATGACTTGCGCGCGATCCTCTTGATATCGCCGCGGTTCAACGCGAAAACCTTATTAATGGCGGGATGAGCCCTGACAATGGGCGCCACCCGTTCATTGCACCAATATCCGATAAAACTGTCCGGGATGCTCTCTTTAACCGCGCGGATGGCCGGAGTCGTAAATAACACATCGCCGATACCGAATGGATTGATAAACAGGAATTTTTTCATGTTTTGTAAAACCACACCTCTTTGACCTTTTGTATGACTTCGTTGACGGTAATTTTCCCCAGCGAATTTTTCTCGATCACCGCGTTACCTTCCCCCCACGGGCCCCAGCGCTGTGAGGTCTTTCCCGGCAGATCGTTCCTGAACAAAGCGATTACCGGCGTTTTCACACAACAGGCCAGATGCACCGGGCCGCTGTCACCGGAAACCAGCAGATCACAATGCTTCAGGAATCCCGCGAGCCCGCGTATTCCCGTCTTTCCCGTGAGATTGATTATTCTTTTACCGGTAACCGGGCCGAAACATTCCCGGCTCCGCGCGGCTTCTTCTTTCCCGCCGATAACCGCCACCGTTACCGGAAGATCCTGAACAAGCGCTTCCGCCAGTTTAACAAAACGCTCCAGGGGCCATTGTTTCACCGGATCGCTGGTGAATGGATGCACGGCGATAATCCGGGATTTTTCTTGAATGCCGTATTCCCCGGACAAAGACGCTCGAGTGATTTCCGGCACAGACAAAGAGAGCGTAGTAATATCCCTGGTCTGCGCCCCGATCAACGCGACTAACTGCAAATTACATTCTACCTCATGCCGCTTTGCCAGATGTTTTTCATCGGGAATAGTCCGGGTAAGCAGAAACGGCCATTTCCGGGCGTAGCCTATCCGGTGCGGTATTCCGGCGGCGGCAGTATATAGATTAAATTCTTTCGAAGGATTCAGGATGACCGCGATATCGAATTTTTTACTCTTGAGCAACCCGATGAATGCCGCTTTTTCGAATACAGAACAAGGTTTTCCGCCCCAATCCATAATCTC